>CAZJDV010000004.1:61753-72283 GCA_964544865.1 uncultured Dehalococcoidia bacterium
GATCGGTAGCGCAGGTACGCGCCGAGATCGCCCGCGGCCTCGGCCGCGTCCGGGCTGTTCAGCAGCACCCTGAAGACATTGAGCACGCTGCCTCGCGTCCCGGCGATGCTGTCGTAGATGTGCTGCTTGTCCTCGGGCAGCTCCTCTCTGGATACTAATGGGACCTTCGCCATTGTCTGCTCCTCTCTCAATGCGTGATTTCGGAAATCCGGAAGACCGCGGGAATACCCTCTCTGTCGTCGTGCCCGTCCTCTCCTTTGCCAAGGGAAAAGAAGAGGGATTCATAGCTGAGGGATGCCCCCAGGCCTCCACGAGAGGGGGATTTCCCCTTCTGGACTCCCCCGATTCTGACCTGCAGGACAGGCTCCTATCTATTGCCCCAGCTCACGCTCCCTGACCTGCGCCTCCACGGTCGCCTGGAGGTCCGTGAGTCCCTGGCTGTATCTCACCTCGTACGTGGCCGGGGACCGCAGGGCCTTGTGGGCCTCGGGGAGGTGCGCGAACTCACGAGCGAACCGCTCCCTGAGCTCTTCCAAGGGCGGGAGCTGATTCATTAGTCGCCCGCCCCTCATCACCTCGGTTAACAGAGGCTCGCCGCCGGTGTCGCGCCGTTGCTCAGTGGCAGGTGCTATCACGTCGTGCAGGTACTCGCCGCTCTCGTCGCTGTATCGAAACACCTGCTTCGGACCGGGGAGCGACCGCTTTCCGGCGCTTAGCTTGAGGGTCGGGCGCCCCCTGTACTCTACCAACTTGTAGACGCAGTCCGTCCACGGCGCGTCGGCGGACACACCAACCTTGGTGCCCACGCCGAACCCGCCTATCGGCGCCCCGGCGCGCAGCAGCTCGTCTACCGCGAACTCGTCAAGACCGCCGCTTGCGAAGACTTCGACATCTTGCAGGCCAGCGTCGTTCAGGATTGCCCGTGCTCTTATCGACAGATCGAGCAGGTCGCCGCTATCAATGCGAACGGCCCTCAGGGGGTGGCCGCGCCGCCTCATTTCAACGGCCAGCGCAACGGCCTTGCGCACTCCCTCCAGCGTGTCGTAGGTGTCGACGAGAAAGGTGCTGTTGTCGGGGAAGGACTCGGCGTAGGCGCGAAGGGCCTGCTCTTCCCTCGGGAACGCCTCGACGAATGAGCGGGCCATGGTACCGAAGACGGGGATCCCGTAGAGACTGCCAGCGAGGACGTTGCTGGTGCCCGCGAAGTCGGCCATGTAGCTGGTACGGGCGAACTTGTTGGCGGCGTCTGCGCCGTGGGCGCGCCGCGTGAACGACCCGGGCCGCCTTCGTAGCCAGCACGCTCTGTAGATTCACCTGGTTGAGGAGGCAGGTCTCGGCGATCTGGGCTTCGATTATTGGCGCGGTCACCTCGATGACCGGCTCGTTGGCGAAGAATATCGTGCCCTCGTCCATCGCCCGCACCGTGCCGGTGAACCGCAGTTCTGGTAGAAACTCCAGAAAGTCGGGGTCGAATAGGTCCAGGGACCGCAGGTACCGGGTCTCGTCCTCGGAGAACTGCAGGTCCTTGAGGTAGTCGAGCGCGTCCTGGATGCCTCCAAGGACGAAGTACCCACGATCGGGCGGGTAGTTGCGGATGTAGAGGCTGAACGTGGCCTGCGCGGTCTCGCTGCTCTGCCAGTACGCCTGGGCCATGGTCAGCTCGTAGAGATCGGTGAACAGCGCGAGGGACGGTTTGCTAGAGGCCATGTACCTAGAAGATCTCCGGAGAGGGACGGTTGAACAAACGCGGGAAGGTCTGGCTAGTCATCCTGCAAGGACACTCTTATGCCCTCTGCGGCCCTGTCCAGTTCCTCCCGTGCCGGCAGGTCGCGGTAGTCCGGAGGGAGCACGAGCCTAAACCCATCCTGGTGGTAGCGCGGGATGATGTGCAAGTGGAAGTGGAATACTTCCTGGCCTGCGGCGACTCCGTCCGCGACGAACCAGTTGATCCTTTCGCATTTCATCGTGTCGTACAGGGCCCGCGTGATTCGAGGTGCAGCAGCAAACAGGACTCCGCCGATGTCCGGGGGAAGGTCTGCGATTCGTTCCGCGTGGGCTCTCGGAATCAGTAGGGCGTGACCGCGCGTGATCGGCTGGATGTCCATGAACCCCATGAGCGTGTCGTCCCGGTACACGACGCTTGCTCCGGCCTCCCCGGCGACAATTTGGCAGAAGACGCAGTCTGGTTTGCTCACGCCTGGTCTTGTCTCCCGGCCCGCGAAGGGTCGGGGTCGTCCCAAAAGTGGTCCCAGCCGCCGCGCTCCACGGCCACAGGTCTTCCGTCACGGTTTAGGACGGACACGCCCCTCGGCGCAGCCACTATGTCGCCGACAACGGCCGAGGGGATTTCCAAAGCGGATATCGCGGATTCCATCGTGCGGGGCGGCGCGGTGAACAGCAGCTCGTAGTCCTCGCCGCCCGACAAAGCAAGTGAGAGCCAATCCGAAGGGAAAGCGGCCTTCAGACGCGCGTCGACGGGCAGCAGCCCGGAGCGGACCACCGCGCCGACGCCGCTGGCCTCGCATAGCTTGTCCAGGTCGGCCACCAGGCCGTCGCTAACGTCTATGGCGGCCAGCACGCCGTCCCGTCGAAGGATGGCGCCCTCACTCACCCTTGGCGCCGGGCGATTATGCGCGTCTCGCAGATACGCCGCCGTCTCATCGTCGAGCACGAGGCCCTCGGCCAGCATCCTCAGACCTCCGGCGGAGCCGCCCAGGGTGCCAGTGACGGCCACCTGGTCCCCCGGCCTCGCGGCGCCGCGCAGGAGCAGCGGGGTGTCGCCGTCTCCGGCCATGCCGGTCATCGCCACCGTTACGAAGAAGACGGGTGAGCGCACCACGTCCCCGCCTACCGCAGCCCCCCCGAAACGCCGGCAGGCATCGGCCATCCCCAGGTACATCTCTTTCAGGCCGTCAACGTGCAGGCCGCCGTGCAGGCCAAGGGTCACGACAGAGTATGCCGGCGAGCAGCCCATGGCGGCGACGTCGCTCAGATTGACGGCCATCGCCTTCCAGCCCAGGTCCCGCCAACTCGTCCGATCGAGGTTGAAGTGGACGCCCTCGACCATGGTGTCGGTGGACAATACGGTCATGCTGGCCGGGCTGTCCCACGCCGCCGCATCGTCTCCGATCGCCACCCGCAGGCGGGGTCCTCGGTCCAGTGCGCCGAGGGTCTCGGCAAGATGGCCGATGAGCTCGAACTCGCCGATGTCTCTGACTCGCATGACAATCGTGATTATAGCGGAACGCGCCCACCGGTGCCTGGGCTGTACAATTGAGGACAGCCGTACGCTTCGTCACCGGCTAGGGCAGCGTCCTCGTCACCAACATTTCCTGGAGGCTGATATGCCTGAACACGACTACGACATGCTGGTCATCGGCTCCGGTCCTGCAGGTCAGCGTGCCGCGATCCAAGCCGCGAAGCTGGACAGGCGCGTGGCCCTGGTCGAGCGCAGCGCCGCGCTCGGCGGCGTGATGATCAACACCGGGACCATCCTCAGCAAGACCCTGCGTGAGGCCGCGCTGTATCTGACCGGCTACCGGGAGCATGGCGTATACGGGGAGTCTTACACGGTAAAGCGGTACATAAAGATGGAGGACCTGCTCGTACGCACCGACCACGTCATGCAGAGCGAAATAGACGTAACGCGCCACCAGTTGATGAGAAACCGGGTGGAACTGATTACGGCCGACGCCTCTTTCGTGGACGCCGGCACGGTCCTGCTGAACTTTGCCGACGGGCAGGGGCAGCGCATGGTGACGGCTGACAAGTTCGTCATCGCCGTGGGGACCTCCGTCACCAGGGTCGAGCAGATCCCTTTTGACGGTAGGCGCATATTCGTAAGCGACGACATCCTGAACCTTGACCGTCTGCCTCGGACGCTGGCGATCGTCGGGGCCGGCGTCATAGGCCTGGAGTACGCCTGCATATTCGCTATCCTGGGCGTCCGCGTGACCCTCATCGACATGATGCCCCGTCTGCTGCCCTTCGTTGACTCCGAGATCGTGGACTCGCTGGTCTACCACCTGCGGCAGAACCGGGTGATGCTGCGCTTGGGCGAGGAGGTCGCCGGAATCGACCCGATGGACGACGAGCGTGGCGAGCGCGTCAGAATCCATCTGGGCAGCGGAAAGCAGATCGTCACCGAGAAGGCGCTGTACAGCATCGGACGGACCGGCGCCACCCGGTCTCTGAATCTGCCAGCCATCGGTGTCAAGGCCGACGAGAGGGGACGGATCAAGGTCAACTCCAGCTATCAGACCGAGGCGCGACACATTTATGCGGTCGGCGACGTGATTGGGTTCCCGAGTCTGGCGTCCACCTCCGGCGAGCAAGGCCGGCTGGCGGCATCCCACGCCTTCGGAGCAAAATCCGCGAGCTTCCCGGACCTGTTTCCCTATGGCATATACACGATCCCGGAGATATCGGTTGTGGGGCCGACTGAGGAGGAGCTCACGACGCAGGGCGTGCCATACGAGGTGGGCAAGGCCCAGTACCGCGAGATCGCCCGCGGCCAGATATTGGGCGACAGCACCGGTGCGCTGAAGCTGATCTTCCACCTCGAGACGCGCAGGCTGCTCGGCGTGCACATTATCGGCGAGGGCGCCAGCGAGCTGGTGCACATCGGCCAGGCGGTCATGGCCCACGGCGGCCTGATAGACTATTTCGTGGACACCGTTTTCAACTATCCGACGCTGGCCGAGTGCTACAAGACCGCAGCCTTTGACGGCCTCAATCGCGTGGACGCCTGAGGGAGGTCCGGGCTATGAAAAACTCCTCCAGCAAGGTCGATTCCGGTGGTAGCCCGCCCACCCGCATGCCAGGCGTGATACGTCCCGGCAAGGCCGCCGTGATCTTTGACGATCTTAGAGAGGTGCTGCTGGAGCGCAGGTCGGACATCGGCCTTTAGGGTCCGCCCGGCGGTGGATTGGATATCCGAGAGCCCGTCGAAGAGGCCATCGTCGCTAGCGCAGGCTCATCCGGGTGTTGGTCTGGGCTGGAGTAGTCCTGCCGATCGTAAGGACAGCCCCCGACGCGGGAGTAATATTGATGGTGAACTCGTCGTCGTTGGTCAGACTGTAGGTGCTGATGTCGACCTTGATTTCGAAGAGCTCAGAGGTCTCCAGTAGGTTGTCGGCGTCCGCACTGCCCAGCTTGCCAAAGGTGTAGTTGGTGATGTCGTTGGCCAGGGTGTCGGGGTCCATGTACGAGACGAGCGTCGTGCCTCCGGTCATGTCGACCGGCTGCCCCCGGCGGCGTTGGACAGGCTCAAAACGATATTGTCAACGACGTAGGAGGTGTAGGTGGCGTCGACCTGGACGCCGTTTCCGGGGGCAGAGGTGTACGTCACGACGCCGGTGTCATAGTTCACTCCGTAGTCGCTCCCCAGGGTCTTGGCCACGCCATCTGAGTAGACCGTCAGGCCGGAGCCGGGGATTATCGGCGAGTTGTTCAGCGTAAAAGCGGTCGTTGTGGTGGCGGCCGTGCTCACGAAATCATGGCCGTACTTGTAATCGGGGGTTACGGCCGAGCTATTCGCCGGCGCCGAGGCGAAGGCGATGGCGTCGGTGTCGAAGTTGATGGTGTAGTCAGTGTCTCTGGTCTTGGCCACGCCGGCCAGATAGACGGTCTCGGCTTTGGACAGAATGGGGCTGCTGGCCAGGGTAAACGCGGTCTGCACCTCGTTTCCGGTGCCGACGGCCTCCGCGGTGACGGTCGTGAGGCTCTTGCTGGTCAGCGTCGCCTTGACCTTGACGTCGCCTCGTATTTCCAGGGTGCCCTGGGCCTCGGCGAGCCCCGCCCGGATAGTCTCCTTGGACTTGTCGGAGGAGAACAGGCCGGTGGAAAGGGCGGCGGAGGCGAACACCGAGGAGACCTCCACGAAGGCGATCAGCACGATGGCCGTCTCCAGGCCCGTTATCCCCCGCTCGTCCCGCCACGCTAAATACTTCATAAGCCCACGCATCGCCCCCCCCCCCCAAATCCGTTCGCTCGTGGTCTGCCGGAGCCACGAGGGCACCGTACATGGCAATCATATTAGACTTGTTCAAAGGATTGCAGGGGTCTAACGCACCCTCCGTTTGAGGGATTTCCCTCGGATCTTACGTTAGATTCTCCCATCCTGCGCCGCCGGCTCCATAGCCTCTCGCGTGGGACCGACCCGCCGGTTTTGTAATGGATCGGTCGCCGTCCAAACTCGTGCGCCGATTCCAACACACGGGAGAGATCATGTTCACCAAGCTCGGCCGGACCACGAGAATCAAACAGGGCGGGGAAGGTCGAGCCGCGCCGCCCGGTTAGTACGTGACCGGCAAGTTTCCCGTCCTGACCTTCGGCCCACGCCTTCGATCGACATCGCGAGGTGGCGATTCAGGGTGTTCGGTCTGGTCGAGAGAGAGGTCGCCCTCGACTGGACTCAGTTCACGCGCATGGAGCGGACTACCGTCGACGCCGGGTTCCACTGCGTGACGCAGTGGTGCCGCCTGGAGAACACCTAGGAGGGGGTCGCCTTCAGCGACGTGATGAAGCTGGTGGCTCCGAGGCCGGAGACGTCATGGTACACAACCAATGTGGCGTTGGATGTGCTCCTGGACACGGACGTGCTGTTCACCTGCCGGCACAACGGCGCCCCGTTGGAAGTCGCCCACGGCGGCCACCCGCGGCTTGTCGTGCCGAAGCGCTACGGCTGGAAGAGCGCCAAGTGGGTGAACGGCATTGAGCTAATTGGGGAAGACGAGCCTGGTTTCTGGGAGTTGAGGGGGTATCATATGGAGGGCGAACCGTGGAAAGAGCAGTCGCGCGGGCAAAACAAAGGGCCCCGATCTGTCGGGGCCCTTGACGCGTTCTTGCGACCGCTCCTACGCGACCTTTCTCTTTCCCTTGTTCCGCCCGTCGGATGACGCGGTGAGAAGGGACTCCCTGGCGGGAGGGGGCTCTACGTCCGCCATCATTCCACAACTGAGACATTCCTTGTATTCGCCGTAGATGTCGCGGTTGACGTACATGTCTCCTCGGCACCGAGGGCAAGACTTGAAAAGCAGCATGCTATCCACCTCCTTTGACGCCCCATCGGGGGCTTTGTCATTCGTGTCCGCCATCGCCCGGTCGCAAGTGCCGGAGCGATTACGATTTCTCTATCACTTAGACGCGCCCAAGTCGATTCGAGTTCAACGCACACCCTGGCATATCAGTTGAGTATCGTTGTCCATAGTATACGGCTTGACACGCTACATATCAAGTTGTACACTGTTCCACAGGATCGCCATCTCACTAATTGGACGCAATCGACGATTGTGAAACATCGAAATCTGTGAAACCTGGACCGCGTAAAAAGGGAGTGCCGCCCGACAGACGGTACTCAGACGGTACAACGGCAAGGGCGCTCCTGGGGTTAGGTGCGTTTCGAGACGATGCCGATCGTGCAATGCGGTGGCCCTCGGGATCGGCTGGCCCCAAGTTTGTGGCAAGGGGCGGATTGCGCCAGCGGCCCAGCCCCGAGGACGTTGAGGGTGTCTACATCATCAGCGTCGCCGCGCGCATCCTCGAAATGCATCCCCAGACGCTTCGAAAGTACGAACGCGCGGGTCTGGTGACACCGTCCCGTACCGGGGGAATGCTGCGTCTTTACTCCGAGGAAGACATCGTCAGATTGAAGCTGATCAAGCATCTTGTGGGCGACCTGGGACTCAACGTGGCCGGCGTGCAGCTTATCCTCGAGGTTTTCAACAATCTGCTGGCCACCAGAAGCCGGCTCAGCTCCACGCAGGACAAGCAGCTCAGGGGATTCATGTCCGAGTCCCTGGACCGTATGTTCGAGCTGCTGCACGCGCACGTGCGATGATCCGTCCCGGCCGAGCAGCCCCGAGGGTCGGCCCGCGTCCGAAGCCGACAGTGGAGGAACGTTGCAGATGAGTGAAGAAGACCCGACGCCGGAAGCGCCCGACACCGAGGAGAAGGCCGGCGGAGGCTCGTCGCCGAGTGAACAGCTTGAGGAAGCGCTTCGGGAAAAGGACCAGTTTCGCGCAATGGCGCAAAGGGCCCAGGCCGACCTGATCAACTATCGCAGGCGCGCCGCCGAGGAGCTTCGCGACGGCAAGCGGAACGCCAAAGCCGATCTGCTCCTGAAGATGTTGTCGCCGGTGGACGATCTGGAGCGCGCCCTTTCACATATTCCGGAGGATGCCTTTGCGCCGGCCTTGCGCGAAGGGCTCTCCCTGGTGCAGGGGAATTTGATCAGCATGTTGGAGTCAGAGGGGGTCACCAAGATCGACGCGGCCGGCCGCCAATTCCAACCCTGGGAGTTCGAGGCCGTGTTGTACGAGGAGTCGCTCGAAGCCGATGAAGGAGAAGTCATCCGGGTTGTGAGGGAGGGCTACAGGTACCGCGAAAAGGTCCTGAGAGCGGCCCAAGTTATCGTGGCCAAGACGCCCCAGACCCAGGAACAACCGGATCCAATCGAGGAGGGAGCCAACGATGCCTAAGGTGCTTGGAATCGACCTGGGAACGACGAACTCATGTATGGCGATCATAGAGGCCGGGGAGCCCAGGGTCCTGGAAAATTTGGAGGGGGCGCGGACGACGCCCTCGGTGGTTGCGATCAACCCCAAGTCCGGTGAGCGGTACGTCGGGCTGACCGCGAAGCGCCAGGCCGTCACAAACGCCGAGAACACAATCTACTCGGTGAAGCGGTTCATGGGGAGACACTTCGAGGATGAGACCATACAGAAAGACATCAAGCTCGTGCCGTTCAAGGTTGCGAAGCACTCCAATGAGGACGCGCACGTGGTGATGGGCGGAAAGAACTACGCGCCTCCCGAAGCCTCCGCCATGATCCTGCAGAAGCTCAAGCAGGACGCCGAGGCCAAACTGGGAGAGAATATCACCCAGGCGGTGATAACCGTCCCCGCCTACTTCAATGACAGCCAGCGCCAGGCCACCAAGGACGCCGGGAGGATCGCAGGCTTGGAGGTGCTGCGGATCATCAACGAGCCTACGGCCGCGTCGCTGGCCTATGGCATGGACAACAAGGAGGAGGAGAAGATCGCCGTCTACGACCTCGGCGGAGGCACCTTCGACATCACCATCCTGCAGATCGGCGAGGGGGTCTTCGAGGTCATGGCCACTAACGGCGACACCCACCTGGGTGGCGACGACTTCGACCAGCGCGTCATCGACTGGATCACAACCGAGTTCATGAAGGACCAGGGCATCGATCTGAAGCAGGACCGGATGGCGCTGCAGCGGTTGCGCGAGGCGGCGGAGCGGGCCAAGGTCGAGCTCTCCACCCTCGTGGAGACCGAGATCAACCTGCCGTTCATAACGGCGGACTCCTCCGGGCCCAAGCATCTTGTCATGACGCTGTCGCGGGCCAACCTTGAGCAGCTCGTAGACGATCTGGTGAGGCAGTCGATTGGGCCGTGCAAGCAGGCCCTTGAAGACGCCGGAGTCGGCGCGAGCGAGATCCAGCAGGTGATTCTGGTCGGCGGCATGACGCGCATGCCGTCCGTCCGGCAGGCGGTCGTGGACCTATTCGGCAGGGAGCCCCATCAGGGCCTGAACCCCGACGAGGTCGTGGCGGTCGGCGCGGCGATTCAGGCAGGAGTCCTTCAGGGTGAGGTCCAGGACCTGCTGCTGCTGGACGTGACCCCCCTCACCCTGGGCATCGAGACCCAGGGCGGAGTGACGACGCCGCTCATCACCCAGAACACGACCATCCCGACGGCTAAGACCGAGACTTTCACGACGGCGGCCGACGGCCAGACCAGCGTCGAGATCCACGTGTTGCAGGGCGAGCGCCCTATCGCGAGCGAGAACAAGACGATCGGCCGGTTCATGCTCGACGGGATACTTCCCGCCTCACGGGGGACGCCTCAGGTCGAGGTGACGTTCGACATCAACGCCGACGGGATCCTCGATGTCTCGGCCAAAGACAAGGGCACGGGCAAGGAGCAGCGCATCACCATCACCGCCAGCTCGGGCCTGTCCAAGTCCGAGATCGAGGACATGATCGAAGACGCCGAGGCCCACGCCGATGACGACGCCCGCAAGCGCGAGGTAGTGGAAACCCGGAACACCGCGGAGAACGCCGCCTACTCCGCCGAGAAGCTCCTCAAGGACAACGAGGACAAGGTGCCCGATGACCTCAAAGAGGAGATAAACGGCAAGATCGAGGCGCTCCGCACCGCCCTCGCAGGCGAGGACAGCGCGGAGATCAAGACGGCGATGGAGGAGCTCCAGCAGGCCATCCAGAAGGCCGGCGAGCTAGTCTACAGCCAGTCGGGTGGAGGCGATGTCCCACCGCCAGAGGGCGGCGAGCCGCCCTCTGGCGCCGCCGATAGCGGCGACGACTCGGAAGGCACCGTGGAGGGCGAATACCGCGATGTGTAGGGGGGGTCAGATATAAGACACTACGGTGGGCCGCACCGGCCAGACCGGTGCGGCCCCATGCGTTGGCGCTCGCGCCGTGTTAGTGTCACACCCTTCGTCAAACCCTAAGACCACACGTGCTCCGCAATCGCGGGCATATCATCC
>CAZJDV010000005.1:0-20393 GCA_964544865.1 uncultured Dehalococcoidia bacterium
CCTGGCCGACGGCGTGGCGTCTCTAGCAAAAGAGCTGGGAGCGGACATGGACGCCTGGACCTGGGGGAGTGTTCACTCCACCAGGCCCCAGCATACCCTGTCGGAGTCGTTTCCTGAGATGGCCGCGCACCTTGACCCGCCGCCGGTGCCGATGGGCGGCGACGGCGACACCCCCCACTCCGGCAGCTATGCCGCGGCCGGCCCTTTCACGGTGACCGGAACGTCGGCGGCCCGATACGTCTTCGACACCGCCGACTGGGACAACTCGCGATGGGTCGTCCCCCTCGGCGCCTCGGGCAATCCGGCCAGCCCCCACTACGCGGACCAGACACCGGTCTGGGAGAAGATCGAGTTGGTCCCCATGCTCTATGGCTGGGGGCTCATCGAGAAGCAGGCCGAGTCGAGACAGAAGGTGGGGGCTAGGGACTAGGGACTAGGGACCGGGGCTAGGATTAGGAGTCCGCTTTGGCTGTTCGTAGCTACAGAAACTTGAGGGTCTGGAAAGCAGGCATGGATGTCGTGGAGATGGTCTATGAGCTTACTGGATCCTTTCCTGCTGAGGAGAGGTTCGGCCGCGTCAGTCAGTTGCAACGTGCCGCCGTCTCTATGCCGTCGAATATCGCCGAGGGCCACGCTCGGGAACACCGCGCTGAGTACATTCATCATCTTTCTTTTGCACAGGCCTCACTGGCTGAAGTAGAAACCCAGGCGGAGATCGCGTTGCGTCTCAACTACGTATCGTCCGAACCAGCTATTCTCTTGCGAGACGCACTTGATTCACTAGGCAATCAACTCCGAGCACTACGAAAGGCGCTGTCCTAACGTCTTATCCCAGCCCTCAATCCCTAGTCCCATTCCCCGGAGGTACCCATTGTCTTACGAAGGTTCCTACCAGCAGTACGACGTAGTGTGCGAGTCCAACGTCATGATGCCCCTGCGTGACGGGGTGCGCCTGGCGACGGACATCTACTTCCCAGCCGTCCGTGGCGAGCGGGCGGAGGGCCGGTTCCCGGTGGTGCTGCTGCGCACCCCGTACAACAAGGCCACCGAGCGCAACCTGCTCGACGCGAGGTTTCTTGCGCGCAGGGGATACGTGTGCGCCATGCAGGACGTCCGCGGCCGCTTCGCCTCCGAGGGGGAGTGGTACGCGTTTGCGAAGGAGGCGCCCGACGGTTACGACGCCGTCGAGTGGCTGGGAACGCAGCCCTGGAGCGACGGTAAGGTCGGCACGATGGGTGACTCCTACGCCGGCAGCGACCAGGCTGCCCTGGCCACCCTGAGTCCGCCGCACCTCACCACGATGATTATCGCGGTGGGCGCCTCCAACTACTACCACAGCTCCATGAGACAGAACGGGGCTCTGGAGCAGCGCTTTCTTATATACGCCTTTCGCATGGCCACCAGCAGCAAGGAGGCGGACGCCGACCACGGTCTCAGGTCCGCGTTGTTGGAGGCCTACGACGAGCACATGTTGGAATACATCGACCGCTTCCCCTTGCGGGAGGGCGCGACCGTGCTTCGGCGCCTGCCCTCCTACGAGCGCTGGGCCCTCGACATTTTGACCCAGGGCGACTACGACGACTACTGGAAACAGCGCGGCTATGCCATCTCCGAGTACTACAGGGAGCACGCCGACGTCCCCACGCTGTATCTGGGCGGCTGGTACGACTCCTATGCCCGCAACACGTGCGAGAGCTACATCGCCCTCAGCAAGATCAAGAAATCGCCGCATCGGCTGCTCATGGGCCCGTGGACTCACGGCAAGTACGAAGACCCGTTCTCAGGCGACCTGTTCTTCGGGATGGACTCCGTGATCAACTACCGGGACCACAAGCTGGCATGGTTCGACCATTACATGAAGGGGATGCGCACGGCAGTGGCAGACTGGTCGCCCGTGAACATATTCACGATGGGGGTCGACGACGGAAGGCCGGGGATGCCCGGCTCGCCCCGCGTCGGCGACACCTACCTCGAGTACGTTCACCACGGCGGGCGCTGGCGAAGTGAGCCCGACTGGCCCCTTCCCGGCACTGCGTTCACGCCCTACTACCTGCACGGGGACGGCACGCTATCCACGGACGAACCCGTCGCGGGCGAGGACCCGCCCGCGACGGGGTACACGTTCGATCCCGCCGACCCGGTACCGACCATGGGAGGGGGCATCTCCGCGGTCGACACCTTCATGAGGCCGGGCGGGTTCGACCAGCGGGGCAGGCCGGACTTCATCGGCTGCGAGGACACCCTGCCGCTGAACGCGCGGAACGACGTGCTCACATTCCAGACACCGCCGTTGAACGAGGACGTGGAGGTCACCGGTCCCATCGAGATGCGCCTGTGGGCCGCCTCATCGGCGGTGGACACCGACTTCACCGCCAAGTTGATCGACGTCTACCCGCCCGGGGGCGAATTCGCCGACGGTCTCGCCATCAACATAACCGACTCAATCATCCGGGCCAGGTATCGCAACGGCTGGGACAGCCCCGAGCTGCTGGAGCCCGGCCGGCCCTCCGAGTTCGCGTTTCAGCTCTACCCCACGTCCAACGTCTTCCGCAAGGGGCACCGGATCAGGCTGGACATCAGCAGCAGCAACTGGCCCCGCTTTGACGTCAACCCCAACTCCGGGGGCGCGCTGGGACGGGACCGGTCGTACCAGGTCGCGTTCCAGAAGGTCTACCACGACGCGCGACATGCCTCGCACGTCGTGCTGCCGCTGCAGAAGCGGTGATAGGTGTTGGGTGCTGGGTGTTAGGGAGGGCCTCGGTGGATCTGGGAGCGGGTCTGTTTCAGTGAGTCGACCCATTGGCCGCGAACCCGCTCGAGCCACCATTTGAGACCCGCCTCAGCATAGGCGGTGATGGTGGCTGCAATGCCCGGCCGGTCGCGCTCCCCTACATGGTCGGCCACGATCACGTCGAAGGGCGAGTCGTTGGCGCGATGCTCTCTCACGTAGGCGACCACGTCCCGGAGGATATCGGGCGTGATCCGCTCGTCTCCGTGGGGTATCGGGAAGACGCCGTCCCATCGCGCCGCCCTGCGCTGGGGCGCCCTGTTCCTCCACTTGGCCCCGACCCAGATCGGAATCCTGGGCGACTGGACGGGCGGCGGCTGGAAGAGGGCGTCGCGCAGCCGGTAGTGCGCGTCGTCGTAGCTGAACGACTCCCCGGTCCACAGCCCGGTCAGGACGTCCAGGCTCTCGTCGAGCATCTCGGCCCGGACACGCACGTCGCCTGTCTCGCCGAAGGTCTCGAACTCCCGTTCCAGCGGCCCCCCAGTCCCACGCCCAGGGTCAGCCGGCCGGCGGCCAGGCGGTCGAGGGTCACGGTCTCACGCGCGAGCTTCCAGGGGCGGCGGCGCGCCAGCGGGGTGACCATCGGACCGATCCGGATTCTGTTCGTCCGTGTAGCGATGGCCGAGAGGGAGATCCACGGGTCCGCGCCCCCCACGTCGTGCGCGCCGGATAGAAGATGATCGAAAACGAAAAAGCCGTCCCAGCAGGCCTCCTCGGCTTCGCCCGCGAGATCGGCCAGCACCCGCGGGTCCGAGTAGTCGCCGAAGTTGGGCGCCAGAATACCGTAGAACATCGCGCTTCTCCTGGGCCGTCCCCTACAGTGGCAATTTGAACAGCCTTCTTGCGTTCCCCGCCATGACCAGGCGCTCCTCCTCGGCCGACATATCCGCCTCGTGGTAGACCCCCATGGCGAATGCTGGGCAGATCAGGTCCTGGTCCAGGTCGGTCCCGAACACCACGCGGTCCTTGCCCACGGAGTTGATGGCTTTTCGCAGGGCGTCGCGCTCGGGATAGGTCCCCGACAGATTCAAGTAGATGTTGCCGGTTTGCTGAGCGATGCGGACCCCGTCCTCGCCCATGCCGCGGCCGATGATGACGGGCAGATCGGGATACCGGCGGTCGACCTCCAGGAACATCTCGATCTCGGCCTGGCTCGCGCCGCGAATCCAGGGCACGTAGCCCATCTTCCTCTGCCAGTGCTGGCTGCGATCGATGTCCTGTGCCCCGGAGTTGTAGAAGACGAGGACGCCGCGCTTCGCCGTCTCCTCTCAGAGTCTCCAGTACCGTTCCGAAGCGGTCGCCTCGCCTTCGTTGTCGGGGTCCAGGGTGACGTGAACGAGCCTCTCGTCTTCAAGGCATAGGTCCAGCCATCTGATTGAGTCCGCCAGGTGGGTGGGGCTGACGACCGGGCTGCCCAGGAACCTCGGACGGTCCGCGATTTTGTCGAGCATCTCGCGGTTTCCGGCGTCGAGGTCGCGTCTCGTCAGCGGGATGTCTGGCGCCACGCCCAGGTGGCAGTGAACGTCAATCGCCGGCGTGGCCGGCCTCTTGATCCCGGGCAGGGGTCACGGCGTGGATTCCAGGCGGTTCGCATCGGCGGGTCGCCCGAACAGACTCAAGGCGTTTCCGGCGAGTAGTTTTCGCTTCACGGACTCCTCGACCTCGGCATCGAGGACCATGTTGAGTGCCGGCTGCATTGGACGGGCCGGGGCTCCGGTGCCGAAAAGTATCCGGTCGGGCCCGGCGTGGCCTGCCAGCTAGTATCAGCGTATACGTGAGGGTGTTCCTCCAGAACGGCCAACAGTTCGCCGAGCAACATGTAGTAGGGTGCAGTCAGCAGGAGAGGGTAGCCCAGGTCCCGCGTTATCTCCGCAAGCTGTGTGATGAGCCCATTGCTCTCGATGCCCGATACGACCAGAGGAAGCCCGGGCTTCGCCGCCTCGGCGAGGGTCTTTCGGAACGAGAGAGAGGACAGGGAGACGGACCGGTTGCCCAGATACAGCGCCAGCCCGGCTGCTCCGTTTGCGACGCAATCGGCCAAGAGGTCTGGCACGTCCAGGTGGGCGGCGTTGGGATACACGACGCCTATCGGAATGATTCGAGGATCCCCAGCCGCGAGGGAAAACAGGTACTCATTGCCTTTGCGGGCGTCTGCACGCAAGGCGCGGAGGCTTGTCACCACGGCAACGTCCACGCCGATCTTGTCCATCGCGGCGAAAAGCTCGGAAAAGCCCATCGAGTCGGCCCGGATAAAATTGCCCCCCCCCCCGCCATCGTGTGGGCGTCGACAATCATTGCTGCCTCCCCGTGGATGCCTTCTTCGTCCCTCGCCCCTGGGGTCCGTCCTGATTCCCGGGTAGGATTGCAATTATTGGCGTAGCGGCGTCAAGGACCCGCCGGGCGGTGGCGAGTCTAGGCGTCGGATCGTGATTAGCTACGTGAGGTCCGTCTGCCTGATATAATCAATTGGTGCGCAAAGCTATGGGTTTACCGGGGCCGGCCGAAGGCATCAGGCTGGACCGGGGGCTAACCTATCTGAGCGCGGCATCGTTTAGTAATTTGCATGGAATTCATCCATGCGCGGGGGCGAACGTATATATGTATGAGTTGAAAGGAGCCGTGTCCCGGCTCAGGGGCCGAATCTCCGACATGATGGTGCGTCTTTGACCTGGACGGCAAGCGGAAGCAGATCACTGCCCTAGAGGGCGAGAGCGTCGTCATCGGGTTCTGGGACGACTCGGTTCGCGCGCAGCAGAAGATGAAGCGGCTATCCAGCTTGACCGCCGAGCTAGACGAGTGGCAGGGGCTGGAGCGCCAGGCCGAGGCTATCCATGAGCTTGTGGAGCTGGCGCTGGACGAGCGGGACGATTCGATCGTCGATACCCTGGGCGATGAGCTGACCCAGTTAACCGAACACTTGGACGCTCTGGAGTTCAAGCTCGTTCTTTCGGGAAAGTTCGACCAGAGAAACGGAATCATTGCCATTCATGCCGGCGCTGGCGGGGTGGAATCGCAGGACTGGGTGCGGATGCTCATGCGGATGTACCTGCGGTGGGCGGAGCGCCAGGGATATGAGAGCGACGTGCTGGATGTGTCACCGGGCGAGGAGGGCGGCATTAAGAGCGCCGTGATCCAGATATCCGGCGACTATGCCTACGGCTACTTGAAGGCCGAGCGTGGTGTGCACCGGCTGGTCCGTCTCTCGCCCTTCGATGCCGATCACGCGAGGCACACGTCGTTCGCCCTTCTGGAGGCCCTGCCCGAGGTCGAGGAGGGCGTAGACGTTACCATCGACCCGTCGGACCTGAGGATAGACGTTTTCCGTGCCGGTGGCGCGGGAGGACAAAGCGTACAGAAGAACTCGACGGCGGTTCGCATAACCCACCTGCCCACCGGCATCAAAGTTAGTTGCCAGAATGAGCGCTCTCAGTATCAGAACAAGACGATCGCGATGCGGATTCTGACCGCCCGCCTCGTTGAGCTGGAGATGCAGCTACGGTCAGAGGCGGTCGCCAAGCTGAAGGGGGAACACGTTTCCGCGGAGTGGGGGAACCAGATCCGGAGCTACGTGCTGCACCCGTACAGGATGGTCAAGGACCACAGGACCGCCTTCGAGACCTCGGATGCGGACGCGGTACTAGACGGAGACATCGGAGGATTCATTAACTTGTACCTGACCCACGCGTTGGGCCGATCATGGGACGACCAAGAGGACAATGGGACCCGCAAATCGCATTAGCGTCGAACGCCATCTCATGAGAGGCGGCAAATAAAACCCACAGGTTCTGCACAATGAAAAAAATGCTTTTCTCGCTGATTATTCTGGTCGGACTTATCGCGGCTGGCTGCGGCGTCGGCGGACTCGCTACCGGCGGCACCGAGGTTGAGGAGGTACCGACCGTGCCACCCTCGACGGGCGCTTCGCTGCTGTCGGACTCCCCGACGGCAGAGGCCGCGGCATCGATCGAGCCTACCGCGCCCGCCCCTCGGGAGGCGGTCGCCGCGCCCACGTCGGAACCGGTGGCCGTCCAGGAGCCGTCGACGGCGTTCACCGAGCCTTTGCCGCTTGGCGTGTTCAGGAGGCTCTGGGCCGACCCGCCCACGCTCGACCCGCATCTCACCAGTGACACGACCTCGGCCGGCATAGTCGTCGAGGTCTTCAGCGGGTTGGTCGCCCTCGACACCGACCTGCAGCTCGTGCCCGACATTGCGGAGAGTTGGACGATCGAGGACGGGGTCGTATACACCTTTACGCTGCGCGCGAACGCGAAATTTCACAACGACAAGCCCGTAACCGCCGACGATTTCAAGTGGTCCCTGGAGCGGGCCGCGAATCCCAAGACCGCGTCGCCGGTGGCGGACACCTATCTGAACGACATCGTCGGGGCGATGGACTACATCGATGGCAAGACCACCGCGATCAGCGGGATCAGGGTGGTCGATGATCGCACCCTCCAGATCACCATCGACGCGCCCAAGGCCTACTTCCTTGCCAAGCTGACCTATCCCACGGCACACGTGCTAGACCGGGAGACGGTCGAGGCCGGAGGCCGAAGCTGGTGGGTAAGCAACCCGGTCGGCACCGGGGCCTTCAAGCTGGCCGAGTACCGCATCGGGGAGCGCATCGTCCTAGAGCGCAACGAGGACTATTACAAAGACCTCGCCCAGGTCGAGAGCGTGTACATGAACCTCGCTGGCGGACAGGCCATGGCGATGTACGAGAACGACGAGATCGACATAACGGGAGTGGGCCTATTCGACCTGGAGCGCGTGCTCGATCCCGAGGAGGAGTTGAATCGGGAGCTGATCATCGCGCCACCTGGATTCAGCGTTTCATATATTGGATTCAACACCACCATGCCGCCCTTTGACGACCCAAGTTTTCGTAAGGCGCTCAACCACGCCGTGGACAAGGAGCTGATCGCGACGGAGGTGCTCTCGGAGCTGGTTCAGCCCGCGTACAGCATCCTCCCTCCTGGATTCCCCGGCTACACCGACGACATCGTCGGGCTGAGACACGATCCGGAGCTGGCGAGGAAGCTCCTGGAGGAGTCGCCATACGCGGACCCCGAGACGCGTCCTCGCATCGTAGTTACGGTGCCGGGAACTGGTGGCACCATCGGCCTGGACTTGGAAGTAATACTCGAGATGTGGAAGCAGGAGCTGGGCGTGGAGGTGGAGATCCAGCAGGTGGAATGGGCCACGTATCTCGAGGACCTGGACGAGCAGAAGTTCCAGGCGTTCGCCGGCCTTGGCTGGGAAGCAGACTATCCCGACCCGCAGGACTTCCTGGACATTCTGTTCCACTCCAAGAGCGGCATAAACCACGGCGGATATTCCAATTCAGATGTAGACCGGGTGCTTGAGCGGGCGAGGGTCGAACCTGACGTGCTGAAGCGGATATCCCTCTACCATGAAGCCGAGCAGCTCATAATCAGTGACGCGGCATGGGTGCCCATGTGGTTTACCGGAGAGCGGTACGCCCTCGTCAAGCCCAACGTAAAGGGCTACGCCATGACGCCCATGATCGTCCCCAAACTCAAGCGGATCGTGATCGAATAATAGTCAAGCGGCGCGTACTGCAATTGGCTCAGTAATTCCAGTCGGGGCCCCGGAGCGCCGTGGCCCCGCTTGCGGTCGCGATTTCGAATGGTTATCGTAGTCGCATTGGCCTGGTCCAAAGGATGGCTCTGCGTCGTCCGGGGAGAGGATCGGCGCCTCGACTCATCGGGATTGAAAACAGGGCCAGGGCCTCCGATCTCGGGTAACCACGGAATCGGGCCGACAGGGGAGCGCCGTCATGTGGATCTACATCGCCCGCCGACTGCTCTGGCTCCCCTTTCTACTGCTCGCGGCCTCTCTCGTCACCTTCTCTCTGGGACGTTTCGGGCCAGGCGACCCTGTCCGCGTGATGATGGGAAACCGCTATAATGAACAGGTCGCCGCACGGATTCGGCATGAAATGGGACTCGACCGCCCATTCCGCGTCCAGTACGGCGACTACATATGGGGTTTCGTCCACGGCGACTTCGGCGTCAGCCTCCGCTACGTGGGCCAGCCGGTCAGAGACATCATCGTTCCAAAGATGTGGGTCTCGGCCCAACTCGCGATCGCGGCGATGTTGATCAGCGTCGGCACAGGGCTGCCTCTGGGGTTCTTCATCGCCCATAAACAGGGCCGATGGCAGGACCCGACGTTTGTGAGCATCGCCCTTGTTCTCATGTCGATACCCGTAATGGTCAGCGTGCCCGCGCTGTTGGGAGTCCTATGCCTCGGGCTTCACCTGGTCCCCTGCTCCGGCTGGGGGGGTGTGTTTGATCCTCGGATCATCGTTCCGGCGATCACAATGGGGGTGCCGGGCATCGCCGGTCTCACCAGGCTCATGCGTGCCAGCACACTGGACGTTCTAAACCAGGACTTCGTCCGGACGGCGCATTCCAAGGGACTCGACCAGGTAACCATCGACGTCAGGCACGTTTTCAGAAACGCCATGATACCGATCGTAACCATCCTCGCCTTCTCCCTGGCGGGACTTATCGGCGGCGCATTTATCACCGAGACGATATTGGGGATTCCCGGCATCGGGCGCTTCGTGGTACAGTCGATCTTCGACAGGGATTACCCGGTTATCATGGCGGTCACCCTGATCGGCGCCAGCGCATTCGTGCTGGCCAACCTGCTGGCGGACGTGGCCTACGCGTTCATCGACCCGAGGATTCGATACCGGTAGCGAGGTGCTGAAGGAAATTGGCGGTACGACAGCTTGAGTTAGCGGCAGAGGAACAACGCTCTGCCAGCAAAGGCCATGTCGGCCGGGCCCTTGGACGGCTTGTACACAAGAAGATCGCCGTCGCGTGCATGGTGGCCCTGGCGATTATCTATTCGGGCGGGATCTTCGCCAAATGGGTATCGCCCTACGACTATACCGCCCAGAACTACAGCGCTATCAGGAAGGCGCCCAGCCTGGTGACCGACCAGGGCCTGAGCGGGTTCTTCACCGAGTCCCACTTCGCCGGCACCGACTGGATCGGCCGCGATCTGTTTACCAGGGTGCTGTGGGGTATCCAGAACACCGTGATCCTGACGCTGGTGGCCATGCTGACGGGTGGGATCGTGATTGGGGTGACCCTGGGCCTGGTATCCGGGTACTACGGCAGGTGGACGGACACGATAATTATGCGCGTCGGGGAGGTGTTCGCCTCCTTCCCCGACATATTCCTGGTCATAATCCTGGCGGCGACCCTCCGGCCTCGAATCCTCGACAGCGTCCGGTGGATAGAGGACCACACGGTCTTGGACGGCCTGGTGCGAAGCGGCGTTGTGGACTACTTCGTGGTGTCCATCGCTCTGGTGAGCTTCGGCTGGATCGGCATGGCCCGTCTGGTCAGAGGCCAGATACTCTACCTGAAGGAGACCCAGCAGGTGGAGGCGGCCAAGGCCATCGGCGCCTCGACGCGCAGGATCCTCTTCGTTCACCTGCTTCCCAACGCCGCCAGTCCCATAGTGGTCACGGTGACCATGGGCATGGGAGTGTTCGTCGGCACGGAGATCATCCTGAGCTGGCTCGGCCTGGGAATCCAGCCGCCGAGGCCCAGCCTGGGCACCATGCTGCTGCAGGGCGGACGTCTGACCATACTGAGAGACCAGCCGTGGATGCTGCTGGCGCCGGGGCTGGCGGCATGGATGCTGGTCCTTGCCTGGAACCTGCTGGGCGACGCCCTAAACGACGTGCTGAACCCTAGAACGAGGTAGAGGGTACACGGCAATTGGGGGCGCGTGTCCGGCTCCTAGTCCCCAGCCCCTGCGTCTTCTCCTCAACCCCAGCCCCGCCAGGCCCACGAAGATCGCCACGAATCCCACGTCGGTTGGGCCGCCCCCGGAGGAAGGGTTGCAGGAGGCGCCTCCTGCCCCGGTCTGCGCCGGCTCCGGCTGAGAGGCCGGCTCGGCGGTGGGCGCGGCCTCGGTGGGCACTGCCGCTGCGGCTTCGGGTACCGGAGTCGCGGTCAGTTCCGGCGTGGGTGGTGGCAAGAGAGTGGGCGTAGACGTGGGCTCGGCGGCCTGGTCGCCGACGGCTTCCGACTGGGCCTGCGGGGTCAGGCTGTACAGCAGAGGCACCCGCTGGGGTATCGGCGTTGGACGCACCGCTTGTCTGGCATCCAGATCGAGGAGCTCGGCGCCGATGCTCGTCCTCCACAGCGCGTCGAGGCCCGCGCGGTCTACTCCGTATGTCTCCATGAGGGCGTCGTCCATGTTCGTGCCCGACTTGAGGGTGGCCATGAGCTGCCTCATCTTGCCGGGCCCGAACTCGCCTATCATCATCCTGACGATGCTTTTGGCCTGGCCGTAGAAGATGATTACGCTTTCGGAGTCGCCGGGCAGTGCGGGCATGTAGACGTGGGGCAGCAGGCGGTCGGTCTCAATCGCGAAGTCGAGGGCGATGTCGTAGGAGAAACCGGGGTCCACGTTGGCGAATTCGGAAAGCCCCTCGTCGAGCCACGCGGGCACGCGGCGTATCACGCTGTCTCCCACCCGGTGGGTGATTATGTGCATGACCTCGTGGGACGCCGTGCCGAGCGCAAGCCTTCCACCGCCGAGGACCAGAAGCGTGCCGTACTCCGTAAACGCCTGCCCCTCGGTGATTAGCTCCCGGCTGATCGCCAGGCTCCTCGGGGGCAGAGCTTCGAGCATCTCCTTTGTGTTGTTGTACATCGTGACCCGAATGGGCTCCTCAACCGATTCCGGGCCCATGACGGGGATCATCTTGTCCAGCGTCTCGGTGATGGTGCGCAGGATCTCCTCGGCCCGCTTTTTGACCGGGCCCTTGTACGCCACCGTCACGGGACCATCGGTCAGCTCCAGCCATCTCGAGTGGCCATCCTCGTCGACGAACCTGGCGTCGAAGTACACGAACTCCTGCAGTTCCGTCTTCAGGCTCATTCCTGCCGAGTCCTCGATCTCGAAGTTATAGCGAATTATCGTACTGGGGGGGATGTACCGCGCAGCGGTGTCGGTGCGCCAGAACAGCTCGCCCTCGGCCAATTTCCCCGTATTGTGGTCCAGATATTGGTAGGCGTGGGTCACCTGCTGGCCGATTCTCAGACGAATCTGGATGGTTTTGATCTCGCTCTCAGAGGTGGCCCTGACCTTGACGCGAAACCCCCCGGGGAATTCGCTGACGATCTGATGCCACTGCAGCACGGGGCCAGCGGCGTGGGCCGTCGATGCCGGCCAGATCCAGACGAATCCGGCCAGCAGCACGAGCGCCGCTCCCGCAAGTTGCCGCACGGTGGTGCTTGCCATTCGAGGTCCTCGCTGTCGTATCCGAATCGTACGGGTTGGTTGGGCCGTTCTCAACCGATAGGCGTCGTCAGGTCGGAGTAATGCTCGGGGACGTCATCTGGCTCCTCGGCGTCGACGGCCTGCAGGATGCGCTCCAGCAGCACGTCCTCTGTCACCGCTCCGGTGAACTGCACACGGTCATTGATGATGGTCTTGGGCACGCCCATGATATTGTAAATGGCGGCAAGGTCGGGGAACTCCTGTATCTCTATTACGTCCGCGGTTACCTTCGGAGATTCTATCGCCATCGCGTGGGCCACACGGGCCAAAGTTGGGCAATACTGTCAATTGGGTGTCACGAAGACCCGTATGTGTACGTCCTCTTTCAGATGCCTGAGTTGCCTGCGCGTTTCCAGCTTGAGCGGGCTGCGCCGCTCCGCCGCCCCTATGATCGACTCGATAAATAGGGCGAACTCGTAGCCCGACGGCAGTCCAAAGTACCTGGCGCGGCCATTTTTCTGCGAGCCGAACACGATCGCCGGAATCCGGCTGATGCCGAGGTCCGCCGCACCACCGGTGTCTTTGTAGAAGTCCACGATCTTCAGGTGGATCTTGGGCGAAAGAGCGCACACTTCCTCGACGAGCTCCTGGGCCTGGCCGCAGGTCTGGCACTCGCGTCCGGGTATATATAGTCCGATGTCCGCCTGGGTGTACAGCGTGAGATTCACGTCACGTCTTAGCTCGGCGTCGAACCTTTGCTGCACTGCAGCCCGGTCCTGGTCCTGAAGTACGGGCATTACGTCTCCTGCCTGGTTGCGTGTTCACGTTGCCGGCTGACCGCACGGTCTCGTACCGGTTTCCTAAACCGATGCCGCCAACCAACCAATTGTAGTGCAGCGGGGCGAATCGATAAAGTGAACTGCCGATGCAAGCAGCGGGTTTCGAATGTATGTAACCTGTTCACTTTTTCTCGAGCTCCCGCCGCACATGAAGCACGCGCTGAACCGTGGTGACGATCGTGAGGGCGCCGATGGCGGCCAGGACGATCAGGAGCGCGGGGGGCCACCATTGACCGGCTATAACGCCGGCTCCGAGGGCGACGACCCTCTCCGTGCGGGTCATTACGCCGACCTCGCAGTCGACCCTCAGCCCCTCCGCACGCGCACGAACGTAGCTTACCATCATGGAGCCCGCCAGGGCGACGAAGACCAGGACCGCGCCGGACGTCGACGACTCGTTCAGATAGTGCACGAGGAGGCCGAGCAGTACGACGGACTCGGACACGCGGTCGGCCGTCGAGTCCAGAAAGGCCCCGAATTTCGATTCCCGGCCCGTGGCGCGGGCGACAGCGCCATCGAACATATCGAAAACGGCGGAGAGCAGCAGCGCCGCTCCGCCGGCGGCTAGGAACCCCGAGCCAAGCAGGTACGAGCTGCCCGCCGCACCGAGGAGCCCGAGCATCGTTATGCTATTTGGCGAGAGGCCCAGGCCCGCAAGCAACCGTGCGGCAGGGTTCTCGACATACGCCGAGACCAGTCTCCGGGCGCTGCCTCTATTCACCGTGGCTCATCGCCCCGGCCCTTTGGCCGATTCGAGATTGGCCAGGTAGTAGTCCATTACCCGCCGGGCGATCCGCTCCCACCGGTGTTCATCCGCCTTTCGGCGGCCGTTGGCGGCGAGCCGGTTTCGCAGCTCAGGGTCCTTCAACAGCACCTCGATCGCGTCGGCCAGGGACTTGTCGTCCTTTGGCGGCGCGAGCAGACCCTCTTGTCCGTGGGTGATAACGCTGGTGTAGCCCTCGATGGCGGTGGCGACGATCGGCTTGCCCGCCGCCATAGCTTCCAGCAGCACGATTCCAAAGCTCTCCCCGCCGGTGGCCGGCGAGCAGAAGATGTCCGCCGCCTGGTAGAACCGCGTCCTGTCCTCGTCCGAGACGCCGCCCACGAGCACCACGTCCTGCAGGTTTCGTTCGCTCATGATCCGGTACGAGTCCCGGTCGGGCTTGCCCGGTCCCACGACCAGCAGCCGCAAATTGGGCCAGTCCCACTTGAGCCTGCCATACGCCCCAAGCAGATACCTCAAGCCCTTGCGCTTTTCCAAACGCCCAAGGAAGAGCAGGTTTATCATTCCGTCCCGAAAGTTGGCGAATGGGGTCACCCCATTCGCGAAGGCATCGACCTCAATGCCATTGGGGATGATCTTGTAGCTGCCCGGGAAGTGCCGGCTGATGAACTGACGGGCCGGTTTTGAGACCGCGATGCGGCCGTGGAGCTTTTGAGAATAGGGCTTGGCAAGCGTTTTTGCGCCGATGCCGTACAGGCGCGACCCTCGGTAGCTATGGAACGTTGCGATGTTGACCGACTTCGAGTAACCCAGCATGTGGAGGGTGACTGCGCCGGCGAAGGGTTCGTGCAGGTGGACTATGTCAAAGTCCTCGCGACGCAGAAGATCCTTGATCCGGGGCCGCAGCCAAACAGAGAAGGAGACCCGGGCGATCGACCCTCCGCTGGGCACGGGGACCGGCTTGCCCATGGCAACGAAATTCTCGTCGCTCACGCGGGCTGGCTCGGAGCACGGGGCCACCACCTTCACCGTGTGTCCCCAACCCTCGAATTGGCCCGCCAGATTGCGGATGTGGTCGTTGACGCCTGAACTGAAGGCGTAGTCGAATGCTGACACGAGGGCGATCTTCAAAGGACGGTCCATATGTGCGTCCCGGGGATAGGGAGGGTGATAGGTGTTGGGTGTTGGGTTTTGGGGACCGGAACTCTGGAACCTAGAAACCAACACCTATCATCCGTTCCCCAGTTTACTCTTTCTCGCCCCTCATTTGACGCGACGCGGTCGACGGGCCGACGCCGCGCAGGCCCGCCGTAATATCGTCAACCTTCTGCCGGGCGACTTCATCGGTGAATTGGACGTTGGGGGCGCCGCTCCCAATCCCAGTAATTGCTACGTTAATGCGTCCCGATCAGGTCTTCTCTTCGCTACGTCACCGTCATCTGCATCGGGGCGGGAAAACATGTCAGAACGTGCAGTGGAACCGTTCGGAATTGTAGCATCTTGGAGTAACCGGAACAAGTTGGATAGTGTTCCGGCGGTGTCTCTCGGCCGTGGTCCTCTGGCGGCGCGTCGAGCAACGCTAGGGGCCGGTTGCGCCGCCCCACCGGCGCCACGCCAATGTCGCGGCCGCGACCACGGCGGCTCCAAACAGGTATCCCGCGAGCACGTCGCTGAGCCAATGCGCGCCCAGGTAGATTCGTGATAGCCCGATAAGCAGCACGGCCACCGCGGAGGCGATCCTGATGCTCCGGCCTGTTCTGTCGGACATGGCGGCGCGGGAGAGGGCCAAGTTCAGGGCGCCGAGCAATACGACGTAGAACATCACGTGGCCGCTGGGGAATGAGAACCCGTCGGCCTCCTCGATGATTTGCACAAGGCTGTCTGGAGGGCGCGGACGCGCGACGATCAGTTTCATGGCGGTCCGTACCCCGTACCCGAAGATCGCGGTCGTCACGATCAGCACCCCGGCCTCACGCCTTCCCGCCATGAAGAAGGCCACCGTGGCCAGCAGCGCAAGGGGGCCGGCGATATAGGGCACGCCTGCAAATGAGATGGTCTTAATAGCCAGATCGAGCCAGCCGGTCCGGAACGACTGCACCCACGTAGAGACCGAGAGGTCGCCGGGGAACCGGTCGTGCGACCCGGCAAGGTAGGCGAGCGCGGCCAGCGCGAGAAGGACGGCGGCGGCGGCGAGGTACTTGCCTGGCCTTGAGTCGCCGGCGATCTTTTCGCTATTGTCGGCGCTCAAACGTTGTTACTGGGTGGATGTAGGATGATGGGTCTCCTAATCGATCTGCCCGGGATGCTTGCCGCTGCCTGGCAACTGGAGAAGGCTGTGCCTGGGGCTCCAGCTTATAGTGTAGAAGAGCACGACGATCGGCCCCATCGCCATCAGGAGCGGGATGGCCAGGTTGGCGGCCGGGCCCGAGTCCATGAGGACGCCCATGTCGAGAATCGGCACGAGCGTTAACGCCAGGAACAGAGGCAGGCCCACCTCAGCATAAACGGCGAACGTGAAAATGAGGATCAGGAGCAACAGCGCGAGGAACGCGGTCGGATAATGCTGAAGACCATCGCCATTCCCAGGGCGCCGCGACAGGCCAGGACCGCTGGTCCCGGTGGCCCGATGCGGACCTGCCCACATCCAGGGCTAGAACGCCCGCCACCAGTAGCGCGGGCGGCAGGGCGACCGCCCAGGACACGGCGACCCCCAGGGGCAGCCACAGGAACGCGCTGAGTTCCGCACCGAGAGCGGACCACACGAGCCATCGCCCCGGCATTCGGCGCTCAAGGTCGAGGCCACGGTCCAGGAACACCAGCAAATCCCTTGCGGGCGATTCCACGCGCCGGGCGATTGTCGCTAGCAGTCCTAGGTTCAAGCTCACCGGTCCACCTATCAAATTCCAAGAGAGCGGAGTGGCATTTTCGGCTCTAGATTGGACGCCCCTCGTTATCAACCGCGACAACAGGCAATCCGAGCTCCTTGAGTCCCGGCTCGATCTCCGTTCGGTCGCCGACTATCAGCACGATGAGGTGGCCATCGTCTATTCGGCTTGAAGCGACGGCCCGGGCGTCCTCGAGGGTCACACGTTCCAGGTTAGCCATGATCGTCGAATAGTATTCGTCCGGCAGCCCGAACATGACCACGCGGCTCAGCTGCTGGAGCACCTGGCCTTGGGATTCGAACTGCGAGGGGAATCCTCGGAACATGCCCTCCTTGGCCTTGTCCAACTCGTTCTGGGTAACGGGCCGGCCTCCTCGAATGTCAGCGAACTCCTTCAAGGTCTCTGCGAGCGCCTCTTTCGTTACCGCAGTCTGGACGGAGCCCCCGGCCGTCAGCGCCGAAGGGCCGTTGAGCCAGTCGATCTGGGAGTAGTATCCATAGGTGTAGCCTTTGTCCTGGCGTAGGTTCATGAACAGGCGGGCCGTGGCATGGCCGCCGAACATGTAGTTTACCAGGAACAATGGATAGTAGTCTGGGTCGAGCCGGGTTATGGTCTTATGCGCCGCTCGTATCACCGACTGAGGCGCGCCCGGCCTGTCCACCAGGTAAACGGTGGTGGTGGCGGCCGACTCTCCTGGACCATCGAGCGCCACCGGCCCGGAAGCCGCCGGCACTGTCCAGTCGCCAAAGTACAGGGCAGCCCTGGACATCAGCTCATCTCTTTTGATGTCGCCGACTGCCAGAAGAGTTGCGTTCTGGGGTCCGATATACCCGGTGAAATGCTCGATCATCGACTCGCGCGTCATAGCCTTGACGGAGCTCTCAGTACCGGAGGCGGAGTGTCCATAGGCGCTGTCCGCACCGTATACCAGCGCCCGCGTCGCCCGGTGGGAAATGGCGGACGGGTCGGTGGCGATGCGCTTCAGATCGGCGAGACGCTCCTTCCGCACGCGCTCTAGCTCGTGCGGCGGGAAGGACGGGTTCTTGAGGATATCGGCGATAACCTCCATGGCCCGCGGCCAGTGGGCGGTAAGGGTCTCGGCGGAGACCATCATGTGCTCCCTGCCCGTAGTGGTGTGGAGCGACGACCCGAGAAACTCCATCTCCTCGGCTATCTGCTGGCTCGTGCGGTTCGAAGTGCCCTCGGCCAGCATGGCAGTTGTCATCTGGGCCAGCCCTGGCGCGTCCGGCGGGTCGTTGGTCGCCCCAACCTGGAGGACCACACCCATCGCGACCAGGGGCAGCCCGGGCTTTTCGATATACAGGATGTCGAGGCCATTGGCGAGCGTTTCGCGCCGCGGTACGGGTGAGGTGAACCCCTTGGGCTTCGCACCGCCGGGCATCACCGAACGGTCGACGGAGCTTGCCGAAGTGCTCGTGGTCTGCTCGGGCAGCACGGCAAGCCGGACGC
Organism: uncultured Dehalococcoidia bacterium; assembly: GCA_964544865.1. GTDB lineage: Bacteria > Chloroflexota > Dehalococcoidia > Lucifugimonadales > CAJWER01 > CAZJDV01. The sequence goes on from CAZJDV010000005.1 coordinate 17,986, forward strand.
GGTCGGATTGCAGATACCTGAGTGCCACGCGGGTCGCATCCTCCGGGCTGACCAATTCGTAGCGTTGGATATCCGTGTTGATGATTCCCGGGTCACCTGCTATCACGTTGTAGTAGTTGAGCTGGTCGGCGATTCCACCGGTGCCGCCCAGATGCTCCAATTGCATGACGTGATAGCTCTGGATGCGGTTGAAGGCTCGGGCGATTTCCTTTGCCGAGGGCGGCTCCCTGCGTATGCGATCAAGCTCCTCCTCGACGACGACCTGGATCTCGTCCAGGGTGTGCCCCGGGCTGGCCGTTGCCTGGATCATGAACTCACCGGCGATCTCCTGCGCATAGTTCCAGACGCTGACATCGCGCGCGATCTGCTTTTCGTAGACCAGCGAGCGATACAGCCGCGAGCTCTTTCCATCAGCCAGCACTGTCGCCAGGACGTCCAGCGGGGCCTCGTCGGCATCGAAGGCTGGGGGCGCGGGCCACACGAGCTGGAGCCTGGGGAGTGGTACTTTGTCGATGACGTCGAGGCGCGCCTCACCCTTGATCGTCGATCCCAGCCGTTCGAGCCGGTGTATCGGCGGACCCGCGAGGATGTCTCCGAAATAGCGCTCCACCAGGCGCCTGGCCTCCGAGCCGTCGAAGTCCCCTGCGATAGCCAGGCTTGCATTGGATGGAGAGTAGAACCGGCGGAAAAAGTCTCTGACGTCCTCCAGGGAAGCGGCGCTCAAGTCCTCCTGTGAGCCGATGATCGGCCAGCTATAGGGATGAGGCGGAGGGAAGATCATCGGTTGGAGCATGACGTGGGCTATCCCGTACGGTCTGTTCTCGGTGGTCTCGCGCCTCTCGTTCTTGACTACGTCGCGTTGAAGGTCCAGCCGCTCCTGGTCCAACGTATCGAGCAAGAAGCCCATCCGGTCGGACTCTAGCCACAGGGCCAGCTCGAGGTACTCGGAGGGCACGTTCTCCCAGTAGTTGGTCCGGTCCGAGCTCGTGCTGCCGTTGACGTTGGCGCCAATGTCTTGCAGAGGACCGAAGAACAGCTTGTTGTAGTTCTTCGACCCCTCGAACATCACGTGCTCGAAGAGGTGCGCGAAGCCGGTGCGCCCGGAATCGTCGTTCTTGGATCCTACGTGATACCAGAGATTGACCGCGGTCATCGGGATGCGGTGGTCCTCGTGAAGTATGACCTGGAGCCCGTTGGGCAGCGTGAATTTCTCGTGCGGGATGGATATCATTCGAGACTCCGGATATTGAGAGTGGGGCGAGCGAACGTCTAGAATTATAGCATCACCCGAAGGGGATTCACGCGCCCAGTCTGTTCCGCGGGAGTTATGGTGTAATACGGGCCGGCGGAGCTCGGTCCGGTCTCCAATAACGGGGCAGGGCGGTGGGATGCGGCCGAGCATGGGATGGGCGGCCAGGGCATGGAAAAGCAACCGCGCGCCGTCGTAATACGTATTACATAATGATGGATGGCGGGGCTGTGCCGCAGCATGGTATGATGTAGCTGGAAGCGCCTTGGCGGAGGTACGTAATGAGGCGCTGGTCGTCTTGGAGGACGAATGACCTCTCGCTGGATGCGTAATGGCTTCATCTATCTGCTCATCGTCGTGGCCGTTATCGCCATTTTCTTTACCCTCTTCTCCGACGTAAGCGACTCGAGAGAGATTCCGATCGACGATGTCATCAGCATGGCCAAGCGCGGGCAGATCGAGATGATTGAGGTGAGAGGTGACAGACTGACGGTCATCACCACCCGCGGGGAGGCCCTCACGTCACGCAAGGAGCCGAACTACAGCATGGTGGAGATGCTGCAGAACTCCGGCATAGACCCCCTGGCCGCCAACCTACATATAGAGGTCAAAGGGTCGAGCGGGCTGGGAAGTCTATTCGGAATCCTCCTCAATTTCCTGCCGCTGATCTTCTTTGGCGCCGTCCTGCTATTCATGATGAGGCAGGCCCAGGGCAACTCTAGCCAGACGTTCAGCTTCGGGCGCAGCCGGGCCCGCATGATGGTCGGCAACATGCCCAATGTCAGCTTCGACGACGTCGCCGGCGCGGACGAGGCCAAGGAGGAACTCGAGGAGGTAGTTGAGTTCTTGAAGTACCCGGAGAGGTTCCTGTCGCTGGGCGCCCGCATCCCGCGTGGAGTGCTGCTGGTAGGTCCCCCGGGCACGGGCAAGACCTTGCTGGCCCGCGCCGTTTCTGGAGAGGCAGGAGTGCCCTTCTTCTCCATCAGCGGCAGCGAGTTCGTGGAGATGTTCGTCGGCGTGGGCGCCGCCCGCGTGAGAGACCTGTTCGACCAAGCCAAACGCAACGCGCCCTGCATAGTGTTCGTCGACGAGATCGATGCGGTTGGCAGGCACCGTGGCGCAGGCCTCGGTGGCGGTCACGACGAGCGCGAGCAGACGC
>CAZJDV010000005.1:20403-35729 GCA_964544865.1 uncultured Dehalococcoidia bacterium
TGGTGGAGATGGACGGATTCGATTCGAGTTCCAACGTCATAGTCCTGGCGTCCACCAACCGCCCCGACATCCTCGACCCCGCACTGCTGCGGCCCGGGCGATTCGATCGCCGCGTGACGCTGGACAACCCTGACATCAAAGGCCGCGAGGCAATCCTGGCGGTCCACGCGAAAGGCAAGCCGTTGGCCGATGACGTCGACCTGGGGAGAATCTCCAAGTTGACGCCCGGTTTCAGCGGCGCCGATCTGATGAACCTTGTCAACGAGGCTGCGATACTCGCCGCCCGCAGGAGCCGGAGCGACATCAGCATCGACGAGTTGGTGGAGTCGGTGGATAGGGTCATGCTGGGCCCGGTCAGAAAGTCCAGAGTCATCTCAGAGCGCGAGCAGAAGATCACGGCCTATCACGAGTCCGGGCACGCGCTGGTCGGGCATCTGTTGACTCACGCCGACCCTATTCAAAAGGTCACGATCGTGTCACGGGGCGCCACCGGCGGGCACACAAGGTTCCTTCCCGAGGAAGACCGGCAGTACTGGACGCTGAACCAGTTCAAGGATATGATGGCCATGGCGATGGGCGGCCGGGTGGCAGAGGAGGCCATCTTCGGAGAGGACGAGATCACTACCGGCGCAAGTAACGATTTGGAACACGCCACGGATCTGGCGCGTACGATGGTCACGCGATACGGAATGAGCGAGAAGCTGGGGCCTCGGACGTTCGGCAAGAGGGAGGAGCTGATCTTCCTCGGGCGCGAGATATCCGAGCGGCGGGACTACAGCGACAAGGTGGCCGAAACCATTGACGATGAGGTTCACACGCTGGTCGGAACTGCATACGCCACAGCGATGAAGGTGCTGAAGGAGAACCTGGACAAGCTGCACGAGTTGGCCCAGTATCTCCTGGAGCACGAGACCGCCGATAGAAAGGTCATAGCGGGACTGTTCGATTCGCCGCAGGTGGCCGGTGGCCCGGCGCCCGAGCCCTCTCCGGCAGGCTAATCGCCAGGTACTGCCGTCCGGTGCCCGACGACTTCAGATCGACGACGGTCTACCTGTGGGCGCTGGTGGTCGTCTCCCTCTGAAATCGCACGAGCCGCATCATATCCAGCCGCTCTCGTGGCGGCTGGATACCTTGCTCTATTGTCAGGTCGAGCCCACTGCGCCTTGTGCGGAGAATCCGACTGCCGGGAGAGCCGCCGCCAGGGCGTCAAGCACACCCTGTATGTCATCCGGGGTCGTCCAGCCCATGTGGCCGATGCGGAAGATCTTGCCGTCCACCGGGCCCTGCCCGCCGCCGAGGATCACGCCGTGCTCCTCGCGCACCATCGCAAGCAGACTCTTTGAGTCTATCCCGGCCGGCACCGAAACCGCGGTCACCGTGTCGGAAGCGACCCGCTCGTCGGGGAAGATGGACAGTCCGAGCCCCTTGATGCCTTCGCGGGTCATCCGGGCGATCGAGGCGTGCCGCTCCAGCAGCCCGCCGATGCCCTCCGCCACGATCTTGTCCATCGCCACGTCAAGGGCGAAATAGACCGAGAGCGCGGGTGTGTAGGGCGGCTGGCCCTTTTCGTAGTAAGACTGAAACTTCGACATGTCGAGGTAGTATCTCGGCATGGTGGCCCCGGCGTGGGCCTCCCACGCCCGTTGGCTGAAGCTGACGAAGGCCAGCCCGGGGGGCAGCATCCATCCCTTCTGCGACGCCGTGGCCACCACGTCGCACCCCCAGGCGTCCGTGCGAAGAGGCAGAGAGCAGACGCTGCTGATGCCGTCGACCAGCAAAAGCTTGTCAAACTCCCCCTTCACGACGCCCGCGATCGCCTCAAGGTCGTTGGTGACTCCCGTAGAGGTCTCGTTATGGGTGACGAGCACGGCTTCGATGTCCGGCTCATGGTCCAGGGCCTTGCGAAGGTCGTCGATGTCGACGGCGCTGCCCCAGGGGAACCTCAGATCAGTGACGTCGGCGCCAAAGATCCGGGCGATGTCCCCGAACCGGTCCCCGAAAAACCCGATGCTGGTATTCAGCACCTTGTCTCCCGGTGACAAGGTGTTCACCACGGCTGCCTCCATCGCGCCCGTGCCCGAAGTGGTCAGTATGTAGACATCGCTCTCGGTCTCGAACACCTGCTTTATCCGTGCCGTGACGCGGTAGAGCAGGTCCTTGAACTGGGGGCCGCGATGATTCATCATGGGCGTGGCCATAGCCTCTAGAATGTCCTCGGGTACGGGAATCGGGCCGGGGATTCGCAGGTTCAACTTCAGCCTCCAGGAGTCGTAGTGCCTTGCGGTCGCAAGAATTGTAGCACGGGGGCACCGCGCCGTTGGAGCCGGACCACGGTTCTGGGAAGATAAAACAGACTCCCTGACGGCCTAAGAAACGCGCCGCCGACGCACGCCCGGGCAGGCCGCTCAGGCGATTCTGACCATGCGTCTTCGCCCGACTCTGACGATGTCCCCCGGCTTCAGGGTGACGGCCCCGGCGTTGGTCGATATCGCCTGCTCGTTGACCCTCACGGCGCCCTGGTTGATCAGCCTCCTGGCATCCGCCGAGCTCTTGGCCAGGCCCGCGCCCAGGATGACGTCGCTGATGCGCTTGTCCGCAAGGGCATCTGGCAGGGCATAGGTCTGTATGTCGTCCGGGACTTCCTTGCGCTGCACCGTGCGCTCGAAGTAGCCCTCGGCGTCCCGGGCGTCTGCGGCGCCGTGAAACTGGGTCACCAGGTCGTGGGCGAGCCGCTTCTTGAGGCCCATGGGGTTGACCGTGCCGCCGTCCATGGCATGGCGCATCTCCTCCAGGTCACGGTCGGGCACGTCGGTAAGGTAGTCAAAGTAGTCGATGACGGTATAGCGCCGGCCCTCCTCGCCGCCCGCCTCCCCCGTGGGATCGACCGCCGCGCTGACGTCCGGTAGGGACATCACCTTGCCGTACATCTCGTTGGGCGTCTCGTCCAGCGCGATGTAGTTGTTCAGGCTCTTGCTCATCTTGCGCACGCCGTCGGTTCCCACGAGCAGGGCCATCAGAAAGCACTGCTGTGGCCGCTGTCCCGTCATCCGCTGCAGGTCGCGTCCCACCAGCAGGTTGAATTTCTGGTCCGTGCCGCCGAATTCCACGTCCGACTCGACGGCGACGGAGTCGTGGGCCTGCAAGAGCGGGTACAGCAGCTCCGTGATGGCGATGGGTTGGTTCGCCTTGAACCGTTTGGCGAAGTCCTCGCGGGCCAGGAACTGCGCCACCGTGAAACGGCCGGTCAGGCGGATCACGTCCGTGAGCGTGAATGGGCCGAACCAGTCGCTCTGCATCCGCAACTCAGTCTTGTCACGGTCGACGATCCTGAAAAACTGGGCCATGTAGCTCTCGGCGTTTTCGAGCACCTGCTCGGCCGTTAGCATGGGGCGGGTCGCGGACTGGCCGGATGGGTCGCCGATCTGGGCCGTCCAATCTCCCACGATGACGACGACCTTGTGCCCCAGCTCCTGTAGCTGTCTCAGCTTCCGCAGGCCGACGGCGTGTCCCAGATGGAGGTCCGGCGCGCTGGGATCGAAGCCCATCTTGAGCCGAAGGGGCTTGCCAGTCTTCAGCAGCTCGATGAACTCCGACTCGACGATGATCTCGGCCACGCCACGCCTCAGCAGTCGATTCTCTTGCTCTTTGTTCATGCTATTCAACCCTCTGGCCTCGGGAGTCTTCGCGACCGGGTTTCTTGTCGACCACTATCCGCTCGCCTCCAAGACCGCCCTGGTCCTGTGCACGTCTTTGTCTATCTGCTCTTGAAGGGCCTCGACCGAGTCGAAGCCGAGCTCGTCGCGGAGCCGATCCATGAACTCCAGGCGTATATCGCGGCCGTAGAGGTCTCCCTCGAAGTCCATTAAATACGCCTCGACGGTGTGGTCCCCCTCCTTGAATGTCGGGCGGACGCCGATGCTCGTGGCGGCCATGTATCGGTCCTCTCCGACGTGCGCCCAGGTGGCGTAGATTCCATTGCCCGGCGCCGCTATGGCCTCCGCTACTTCCAGGTTGGCCGTGGGGAATCCCATCGGTCCGCCTCGGCCGCGCCCCTTTACCACTGTTCCCGAGAGGCCGAACGGCCTGCCCAGCAGATTCGACACGCGGGCGATATCGCCGCGTGACAGTGCCGCTCGCGCCAGGGTGCTCTTGATGACCTCTCCGTCGTCGCCGATGAAGGGCTCGACCACGGCCACGCTGAATCCCATCTCCTCGCCGAGGGAGGCAAGCATCGAAACATCGCCCTCGCGGCGGTGGCCCATTGCGAAGTCCGGACCCACGACGAGCTGTTTCATTCGCATTCGCTCCTGGAGCAGGGCGGCAAACTCGCGAGCCCTGATCTTGGAGAACTCCAGGCCGAAGGTCACCGGCGCCACGATGTCGATGCCCGTGTCCTTGATCAATCTCAGGCGCTCTTCGACGGTGGTCAGGAAACGCGGCTTGAAGCCGGGCCGGATCACCGATGCAGGATGATTCCGGAACGTGACCACGACCGAGGCCCGAGCGGTCCGGCCCGCCTCTCGCCGCAGGCTGGACAGCAGGTGCCGGTGTCCGCGATGCACGCCGTCGAACACGCCGATGGTGACCGCCGAATCGCCAGCGGGCGAGTGCTGGGCCAGCTCGTCACGAATGCTCATGTCCACCCATCAACGCCTCGGGACCTGGAGGTTGGCGAGGCTCTCGCTTCGGCCAGGTCGTTGCCGGACTATCTTACAGTCTCCCATCGAACTTGGGTAGCTGGCGCCAAACGGCGCTGACCCTAGCAATTGGGAAGGGGCGGTTTCATTCGGCCTTCGGTGACGAGTCTCCCGCGGCTCTCTCCTGGTCTGCCATGGGTTTTCGCAGGGCGAGACTCGCCGGAAGAATCAGCGACGTGACCAGGCTCATCGCGATCATGGCTGTTCGGAGCTTGAAGAGGTCGGCGACGCTCCCGTAGATGGCGGGTGCAAGCGTCCCGCCCATCTCCGTGACCGTATAGTAGTAGCCGTAGATGCGTGCGCGCCGACTCGTTGGCACGAATGCGGATACCGTGGAGTAGAGCACCGACGATGTTCCATTGAGGCCGATGCCCAGCACCACCATCAGAGGCACCATGGCCAGCGGCGGGGTCGCCAGCGCCGCAAGCAGCAGTACCGCGGTAAGCCCCTTCGTGCCCCATATCAACCGGATGGACCCATAGCGGTCGTCCAGCCAGCCGCAGATAAACTTCCCTGCCGCACCGCCCGCCAGTAGAAAGATAAGTAGGGTGAGCGTCTGTTCGTCGCTCATGCCCTTGTCCTTCATGATGAAGGGCAGGAATGTCAGGGCGGCGCTCCGGGTGCCAGAGTCGAGAAAGCCTACCCCGCTCAGCGCGAGGAACCCGCGCATATGGACCCGTCGAGGCCTTTCCCGCTCCGAGTCGGCCACCTTCGCGGCGGGCACGCCGGAGTCCACGCCGCGGCGCGCGAACATCGACGCGGCCATGAACGCTATTCCTCCGAGTCCCGCCACGCGCAGCGTGGCGCGCCACCCGTTGCGGAGCGCAATTAGCAGGGCCAGGACGGGGGCCACCATCTTCCCCAGATCGCCCGAGAAATTCACGATGCCGATGGCTGTCGAGCGGCCGCGCTCGTCGTATGCTCGCGAGACCATGCTGGTGGCCAATGGGTGCTGCGTCCCGCCTCCGAAGCCGCTGACGACTGTGATGGCTAGCAGGAACAGGTAGCTGGGCGCCAGGGCCATGCCGACCAGTCCCGCCGCTACCCAGATGTTGCCGCCGATCAGCAGCCAGAACTCCCCGAGCGTCTCGGCCAGGATGCCGGCGGGAATCTGGAGCGCCGCCAATGCCCCGCTGTAGACAGACCGCAGTAGTCCCACCTGAGCGTACGACAGCCCCAGATCGGGGTCGGCCTGCATCAGCGGCAGCAGGGGGATCAGCAGCGCGTAGAACAGGTCGCTCCAGACGTGCGTGGCCGAGGCGAAAACCAGCGTCCTTCGCTGTGTCGATCCCTTTGATAGAAAGCTGAACATGCTCAAGAAATTCCACGTCCGTTATTCGCCGCCGGGCCAACAAGCAGGGCCTGGTGCGTCTCGGCGCCACCAGGCCCCTGGATTCAAGCCTGTTGCATTGCTGCCTTATCGGTATGCCGCCGGGCGCGCCCCTCTTACCGGCTCAGCCCGGCGTGGGCCTCGCGGATGAGATCTACCGTGTCTTCCCAGCCCACGCAGGCGTCCGTGATAGACACGCCGTACTTTAACGCCGACGGATCGTCTCCCAGGTCCTGCCTGCCTTCGTGCAGGTGGCTTTCGAGCATGACCCCGACGATTCCGGCGTTGCCGCTCAATCGTTGCTCCAAAACGTCTTTGAACACGACCGACTGCATCCTATGGTCTTTGCCCGAGTTGCTGTGGGAGCAGTCGATGAGGAGGTAGGGCCGCAGCCCGCCCTCCACGAGCAGGCGCTTGGCCGACTCGACGGACTCCGCGTCGTAGTTGGGCCCGGTCTTGCCGCCCCGCAGGACCAGATGCCCCGCGTCATTGCCCGTTGTCTTGACGATCGCGGCCCTGCCATTGTCGTCGATTCCTAGAAATACGTGGTTGGAAGCGGCCGCCACGATGGCGTCGACGGCGATCTGTATGGTTCCGCCCGTTCCGTTCTTGAACCCGATCGGCATGCTGAGGCCGCTGGCCACGAGCCGGTGGGGCTGGCTCTCGGTGGTCCTTGCACCGATGGCGCCCCACGCGACGAGGTCTCCCAGATACTGCGGCGTGAACGCCTCCAGCCACTCGGTGGCCACCGGCAATCCGATCTCGCCGACGTCGAGTAGAAACCGGCGAGCCTCGAACATGCCCGTTTTCAGGTCATTGGTCCCGTTAAGATTCGGGTCGTTGATGTAGCCTTTCCATCCCAAGGCGGTCCGCGGCTTCTCAAAGTAGACGCGCATGGCGATCAGGACCCGGTCCTCGACGACGACGGCCAACTCCTTCAGGCGTCGCGCGTACTCCAGGCCGGCCTTCGTGTCATGAATCGAGCACGGCCCGACGATGATTAGCATACGGTCATCCACACCGCAGATGATCCGCACTATCTCAGAACGGGCCTGGGCCACGCGACGCTCGATCGCGTCGGTTCCCGGCAGGCGTCTCCAGTACTCCGCGGGTGGGTCCAGCGGGATGATCCTCTCTATATTGACGTTTCTTAGCTTGTCTTTTTGACCCGTCATGGCGACTCGCACCTCCATGTCAGTGTAGGGTGATGTAGTCAGGAATTGTGAAGCGCCAATAAAGCGGCGCCACGTCCCCTTGGCTAAACCACCCTTGCATTGAGGAGCGAGCCCTTAGCTCTATGTCACTCCGCAGCGGCAAGGTCTAGGCCTCCTGCATTCCTCGGTCTCTCAAGTTCGCCGCCCCCCTGAGATACATGAACTGCAGCTCATCGGGGGCTTTGTCCGTGTTGACGAGAAGCAGCACTCTGATGCATCTGGCGGTCGCGTTCGGGACCTCCGCTTCGCGACCGCCCAGCAGCGCGATGTGCTCCCAACCCAGATGACGCGCCGCCTGGGCGGGGAACTCGGCGTTCAGGTCATCCGTCGTAGTGAAATATACCGCGGCCACGTCGTCCAAGCGCACTTCGTTCGCTTCGACCAGGCTTGCCAGGAGCTCCGCCGTGGCTTCGAGAATCGCCTCTTTCGTATTATCGGTAGCTGTGGTCGCGCCTCTTATGCCCCGAACCAGGGCCATTTGGAACACTCCGTCTTGAGCAGATATCTCGTTGATGCCACGCCACCGGGCAATCCAACGGCTCATAAGCCATGAAGGGCGCGAGATGCTCCGCGACGATTCCTGCCAGCGCTACGTGCCCGATGCCCTCATTTTGGCTACGAACTCACGTGCCGTGCCGGGAGCCTGCGCTATTGGCGCTCGGGCGATCTCGTCTATCAGAGCGCTGCCGAAGACCGCTCCGTCCGAGAACTGCGACACCTCTCTAACATGCTGGGGCGTCGATATGCCGAACCCTACCAGGACAGGCAGGTCCGTGTGCCGCCGTATCCTCTCGACAAGGCCGGCTACGCCCGTCCGCAGCGTCGCGCGGGCGCCGGTCACCCCCGCAAGGCTAACGCAGTATATAAAGCCACCCGCATGTTTGCAAGCCTGTGCGATGCGTTCGTCGGTACTGGTCGGGGCCAGCAACGGGATCAGGTGCAGGCCGCTGCCCCGGCATAGCTCTTGCAGGGGCCCAGCCTCCTCGCCGGGGAGGTCTGGGACGATCAGCCCATCGGTCCCGGCGGCGGCCGCATCTTTCACGAACCTGTCGAGCCCATATCTGAGGATAGGGTTGCAGTAACCCATCAGGACCAGGGGCGCCTCCGCGTTCGTCTTCCTCAGCCGCCGGACCGCGTCGAGGCAGAGCGCCGTGTTGACCCCGTGCTGAAGTGCTCGAAAGCTGGCCGCCTGTATGGTGGGACCCTCGGCCAGAGGGTCGCTGAATGGCACGCCCAACTCCACCAGGTCGGCGCCCGCCTCGAGAATCGCCGCCACGACCTCGATGGATGTATCCACATCGGGAAAGCCGACAGTCACAAAAGGCGCCAGGATCGCCCTGCCTGACGCCAGCGCGGCTCCCAGTCTCATGTCGATTCGGTTGCTCATACCTGCTGTATTCTACATCTTCGCGGGCGTCGCCGTCCAAATCGGGTCTGTCGGCAGGATCTAATGCCCTCGCGGAGAGGAGCGAGGTTTCCGAGGTCATGCGAGGCGCCTGAAAGCGAACCTGCGGCTCTCAGATTCTTCGTCACTCCGTTCCTCACAATGACGTGCTGCGTCGAAGCAAACTGGACTATACGCTAGACCGCCAACGACAACGCCAGAAGGTTTTGTGCCGCGTGGGCCGTGAAGCCGGGCCAGATCGATCTGGTCTTGAGATACAGCCACGACAGTAGCAGGCCGCTCACGAAGAACGGCGCCATGACGCCGATGTTGACGTGCCCCGCCGAGAAGATGGCGGAGGAAACCACGGCCGCGCGGCCGGATCCGAGCGGGCGGACGAGTGCCGCCAGCAGAAATCCCCTGAAGAACACTTCCTCGATCAGTGGGCCGCCGACGCCGATCACCGCGATGTTGAACAGCTTACCGGCACCCTCTCCGAGCAGGTCCGACGGCACGGGCGGTGGGAGGAGGGAATCCATGCCGATCGCCGTTATGGCCATCACGTACAGCCCCGCGAACCCGATGCTGCCGATCAGCACCGGCCACGGGAGGATCATGGCCAGCCGGTGCTGAGGACCGCCGAGGCCAAGAGATGTCCAGGGCGCACCATACTTTCGCACGCCGAAGAGCCAGGTTGCGGCGACCATAATGAGGTGTGGGAGTACGATGGCCGCGGACACGGTGGCGTCGTTTATCGGCGTGTCCCGGCCCAGGTGGGCCAAAGCCAGGCCGCCGATGACTATCACGGCGCCGGAGACGACGAGGGCGATGCCCCTCACGGCGTCGCCCGCGTTCCATGGCACGAATCTCCCGGGTACGGGATCGGCTTCCAACTGGTCCTGCGCGTTCTCGTTCATTTGAGTGCCTTCACGAAGTGTACCATTCGCTGGATCCGGAAGGTCGCTCCCTCTCGTGGCCGATGGCGGCCCGAGCAGACGGCGCGGCCTTCACCCTTCGCCGAGGTTCCGGACGCGCCTAGAGACGCGGTCGCGGGCCGGGGCCTTTGCTATAATCCCGTTGTGGTGCATCGCGGTCCCGGAACAACAGCGGGCGACGTATCTGGTAATACCCACCGCCCTCCACGGGCGAAGCGGAGAGGATGCGATCGATGAGTCGATCTGGATTGAGTGTCAGCGGCGGGACGGGCAGCAAGAGAATCGAGCTGGTGTGCGAGCATCAAGACGGCCTGCTACACGTGGTGCCCGCCGAGGCTAGCTGGGTCTGCTCCGACGAGCTGCTGCACGTTCATGCCCTGGCCGGTTTCTTGAAGCAGTTGGCGTCCCTGGACAACGAGGAAGTAAAGCGGGTCATGCAGCGCTGGGGCCTGTACTATCGCGACAGGGACGTCTCGTCCCCGGCACAGGACGGAGAGAGTGTCTGACGACAGCCGGTGCGCCGGCTCCGCCGCCTCTGCAGCTCGCGCTATGCGTCGTCCTCGGTCGCACCGCCGTCGGCGCCGGTGCTGATGATCTGGTGAATCACCGGGGTGAAGGCATAGTCGTCGCCGGGCTCGGTGTCGTCGTTTGACCAGTCTTTGATCGCGATGGGCTCGGCGGTCTCCGTCTCCTGGGCGCCCTGATCGTATCCCAGGATCGTATTGGGCAGGTACACGCCGTAGCTGGCGCTGCCCCTGAGCGGGAACGACACGGCGCCGGCCTGGGACGGGTGTTGATAGACCTCGCGGATGATGACCGAGAGCTCCTGCTCCCTCGCGCTGGTTACCTCGGCTTCGTAACGGTTTCCGCCCTTCGTGAGACGTACAAGCCTCGATGCCAGCCGAGGCTCGATCTGCCCAAGGTTCGCGCCGCCGAGCCCGATGACCTTGAGTCTGCCGCCCTCCAGTTGCAGCTTTACCGAGTGGCCGGGAGATTCCTTGAGAAGCGCTCTGCGCGAGGCCAGGTTTATGAGCGACGTGACTGCGGCCTTTCCTCTCTCCTCGATGAAGGTATGGCGCGCCGCTCCGCCGCCGGCGCTGACCGGGGACTCCTCGCCATCTAGCTGCATTAGCCGGTCCAAATTCTTGATGGCGATGGCGTTATGGGGCGACAGTGCCAGCACCTGTCCAAAGGTGGCCTTCGCGGCCTCGACGCGCCCTTCTTCCATCAGCGCCTTGCCCAGCCTGTTGCAGGCCTCCAGGTCCTCCGGGAAATCGCTCAGGATCGACTCGTTCGCCACGACGGCCTCCGCCCAGCGACTCTGCATCGCCAGCGCGATCGCCTTCTTGGCTCGATCTTTTCTTTGCTTTTCCGTTGCCCTCGGTTGAGATGGTGACATAACTCAGTTCCCTTTGTAGTCGGCGAATCCTAGCGCATGATCGGGATCGGCGCAAGCGGTAATCTACCCTTCCATCGGGCAATTATCATCGTGCCTCTCTTGCTACTGCTAGCACGCCGCCGAGAACCCCTCTCGGCCCTCCCGGCCGGGAACGGGACAGACTCGAATGTCAGGGACACCCTCACAATCCCGGCAGAGTGGCTACGCCCCTACGCACCCTTTGTTTAGCAGCCTGCTAGTAACCCCCTCGGATATCGCGCAACCTTATCGACAAGATATCGCGGAGCATCAAGAACGTGTCTACGACGGGTCTGACCTTGCTAGCTGGTTGATGATACCAGTCGATCGGCATCTCCAGGACCCGCATCCCCCGCTTCGATGCGACGTAGAGTATCTCCACGTCGAACCCGAACCCATCGGTCCTCTGACGGGTGAAAAGCTCGTCGGCGACCTCTCCACTAAAACATTTGAACCCGCACTGCGTATCTTGAAACCCTCGCAACGCGAAGTTGCGCGTTACCCAGTTGAATACGCGCCCCATGACGTGCCTGGATGCCGGCTCGTCGTATCGCCTGGCGCCGGCTATCTGGCGCGACCCGATAACGATGTCGTACCCCTCCGCCATGCGGTCCAGAAAGCCGCTGAGCTGATCGATCGGCATTGCCAGGTCTGCGTCGGCCATGAAGCGGTACCGCCCCTTGGCCGCGAGCATGCCCCATTTGACGGCCCAACCTTTACCCCGATGCGCCATGGTCATGACGCAGACCGAGGCCTCCGTCTTCCGCGCGAACGCGCTCGCGATCGCCGCCGTGTCGTCGGTGCTGCCGTCATCGACGACCACCACCTCCCAGGTGTATGGCTGCGCGTCCAGGAAACGCAGCACCTCTTGCAGAGTCGGTCCGATTCGCCGCTCTTCGTTGTAGGACGGTATTATCACCGACAAAAAGGGTGTCGCCAATAAGTGCTCCGGGTCCCGACGCTGCGAAGGCGTAATCGGATATGAGATTCAGCCCACACCTCTACTTCTCTTTAGCACGAGCCGGCACCCGATTGCAACTGTTGGCACGTGGCGGCAGTTGCAATCGGGTGTTGGTTGGCGCTACGGTTCTTGGGTGGCTCGACGAGTTCACCACGAAAGGAAAGCACTCCATACGCTCGTCCTGAGCATGTCCAAGGGCTCATCCGCGCTCACTTCGCGGCGGACCCGCCGAGGACGGTCTGCGGGCAGGGGGAGATCCATCTTCAGGAGCGGGGGAGGCGGCTACGCCTGTTCTCCGAGGTGCGCTCGCGGCTCCCATCCCAGGAGCTGCCGGGCCTTGCTAAGATTGACCTCTTCCTCGTTTTCGTCCCCTGCGATGAAGAACGCGTCGAAGCGACCCGTGCGGGCGTTGGCGAAGTCGATGGCCGCAAGATATGCGGATGCCAGGTCGCTCTCGTCGGTCACCCAGAGGCGTCCGGGTTGGCCCCTTGGCACTTTGCGGCCGTCAATCCAGCCCTGTCTGTCCCGGGGGCCGGTAATACGCAGGGCCGCTATGGACATTCCGAACTCTCGGCAAAAGTGGCGGCAGATGCGCTCCCCGAAGCCCTTGGTCAGGCCGTACACGCCGGGGTTGTCCAACGGCACCTCTTCTTCGGCGGCGTACCGGCTGCGGTCGCGGGCGTGGACCGTGATCGTGCTCGTGTGAACGCCCCAGGCCACTCCCATGGACTGCGCGGTGTACAGCAAAAGGTGCAGGCCGAAGGTGTTCACGGCATAGTTGCTCGTTATGTCCTCTACGGTGGCACTGTTCGAGTGTGGGTCCGTGGGATTCTTCATCACCATGTTGACGAAGGTGTCAACGCCGTCCAGCGCACGCTTCAGGGCCTCGGGGTCGGTAATGGACCCCTCCACGAATTCCACGCCGTCAACTCTGGGAGTGCGGACGTCCAGCACCCTTATCTGGTGCCGGTCTCGCATGTACGGTATAGTCCAGGTGGCGACGCGGCCCGCCCCACCCACGATCAGCACCTTCACCGTCGCACCTCCATCCGCGAGTTTCGACCGGGCCGGGCAGTCCGGACTAATGGCGGGAGACCCTCATGGAAACCGCGCCGCCTCCGCCGTGGCAAACGGCGGCAATACCGGTCTCCAGGCCGCGTCGCTCCAGGGAGTGGAGCAGGGTGACCAAGATTCGGGCGCCGCTGGCGCCTATGGGGTGGCCCAGCGCCACCGCCCCACCGTTTACGTTGACTTTGTCCCAGTCCCAACCCAGTTCCTTGCCGTTCGCCAGCACCTGCGACGAGAACGCCTCGTTGACCTCCAGCAGGTCGATGTCCTCCAGGCTCAAGGAGCCGCGGTCCAGAATGCCTTGCACAGCTGACGCCGGCGCCTCAAAGAGGCGGGCGGGCTCGTTGGCGACGAAAGTGTAATCTTCGATCACCGCGGCACGCTCCAGACCGAGGGACCGCGTCTTCTCCACGCTGCTAATGACCAGGGCCGCTGCTCCGTCGGATATCTGCGACGCGTTTCCGGACGTAACCGTGTCCCCCTGGGCGAACGGCGCCGGGAGCTTGGCCATGGCCTCCAGCGATGTATCCGCCCGCGGGCCCTCGTCGGTGTTAACGGTCACGGCGCCCCTGTGCCCCTCTATGGTGACGGCGGCGATCTCTTGGCGAAAGCCGTCGTCCGCCGCCGCCCTGACAGCCTTTTGGTGGCTCGACAGCGCGAATAGGTCCTGCTCCTCCCGGCTTATCTCGAACGAGTTCGCGGTCCCCTCCGCTAGGTTGCCCATGTGGGTTTCGTTGAAGCAGCACCACAGCCCGTCGTGGACCATCGTGTCCACCAGCGCCCAATCGCCTATTCGCCGTCCCTGCCTGCTGTCCGGCAGGACGTGGGGGGCGCGGCTCATGCTTTCCATGCCGCCCGCCACCACGATATCGGCGTCGCCGGACCTTACCATCAGTATCCCTAGCACGGCCGCCATCATACCGGAGGCGCACACCTTGTTGACCGTGAGGGCGGAGCAGGTATCGGGGATCCCTGCTCCCATGGCCGCCTGTCTTGCCGGTGCCTGTCCGAGTCCGGCCGATAGAACGTTGCCCATGATGACATAATCGACCTGGTCCGGCTCGACCCTCGCCCGTTCCAGAGCGGCTCGGATCGCCGTCGCCCCCAGCGCCGGCGCTGGAACCCCCGACAGAGCGCCCCCGAGCTTGCCGATCGGGGTGCGGGCGCTGCCCAGGACCGCTATCTTTTCCACGTCATTCATGCGATTCTCCCGGACTCTACGGTTCTCGTACCGACGGTGTTGCCGCAGACGGCGTCCAAATGAACGTCCCTACGCGCCTCGTATCACTTTCTGGACCGCGACGAGGGTGTTTTCTATGTCATCTGGGGTGATGTGATAGTGGGTGACCATGCGAATACGCCCGCCCAGGGCGAAGCAGTGAACGCCCGCCTCGGCAAGGGCGTTCTCAACATCCTCCGCGGGCCGGCCGGCGAGACCGAAATACACGATGTTGGTCCGGACCCGGTCTGCCTCTATTTCAATTCCTTCGATCTGGGCGAGGCCCTCCGCCAGATGGCGGGCATTGGCGTGGTCGTCCTCCATCCGGTCCACCATCGTCTCGAGGGCCACGATGCCGGCCGCGGACATGATCCCGGTCTGTCTCATCTCCCCTCCGACGATCTTGCGACGGTTGTGGACCGCCGCGACGAAGTCCTTTGTCCCGCACACCACCGACCCGATGGGACAGGCCAGGCCCTTGGACAGACAGAAGGTGACCGAGTCCGCGGGGGCCACCAGCCGGGCCACCGGGAGTTCGAGGGCGACAGCCGCGTTGAATATGCGGGCGCCGTCTATGTGGAGCGCAGCGCCGTTTTCGTGGACCATGGCCGCCATCGACGAAATGTGAGCCGTGTCCAGCGGGGTGCCGTATGCCGCGTTGTGGGTGTTCTCAATGCAGACCAGGGCCATTCGACCGCCGACCTCGCCCTCCACCCTGATGGACAGCTCCACGTCCTCCAGGCCGAATTCGCCCAGGTTCTCGTGAAGTTGGCGCACCTTGATCCGGCCGTAGGTGGAATGACCGGCGCTCTGGCCGACGCTCCACATCATGTGGGAGGTGTCACCCACCAGCATCGCCTCGCCCGGCTTGCAGTGCGCGAGGGCGGACACCAGGTTTCCCATCGAGCCGCTGGCCACCAGCAGCGCGGCTTCGGTGCCCATCCGCTCGGCCGCCATTTCCTGGAGGCGCATTGTGGTTGGGTCCCCGTCGAGCCCGTCGTCTCCGACCTCCGCCTCGTACATCGCCTGCCGCATCTCCGGCACGGGCCGGGTGACCGTGTCGCTGCGCAGGTCGATTCCGTTCATCCTCGTTACCTCCAA
>CAZJDV010000005.1:35739-41339 GCA_964544865.1 uncultured Dehalococcoidia bacterium
CGGCAATGCTTTCGAGTCGTGCGCCGTTCGTCCGGGCTCAAGGCCCCCGCGCGCGATTAGCTGATTGCGATTATAGGTTCGCGCCGGACGCCGGTCAATAACGGACATAGCGCATTTCGGAATGGCAGGGACTCGAAACGTAGCTGTTAGCAGATGTGTCAGATCCCGGCTAGACGCCATTCGTCGAAGAGAGCCCTCGAAGGGCTGGATGGGAATTCACCACGGAGAACACGGTGCTAGTGAGGAAGTTTATCGGTGATGTCCTGCCTGAGGACGGTGCAGGTTGTGATTCTGTGCTGGTTGCGGGCCTCGTCAACGTGGTCGGGACCACCGAGCACGGCATGACGGCGTCATCGACAGCGCGGACCGGGGTCCCTCGTCCAGACCGATGTGGGTGCCCACTAGTGGTGTCTAATTCAGCACCCTTCGCAATGTGTCAGACGCTAGGCCGAAGGGATACGAGACGATGATGTCTTGGAAGTCTTTTATAGTCTCGAGCTTGCCTTCGGCAGGCCGTACCCCCAACCGAAGACCAAAAGGCGAAAAGAGCTCATTCGCCAGCGATCTGATTGCCTTGTGCGTCAGCATGAGCGACACCAGGTTGTCGCCAAACGGCGGAATCAGGTACTCCGACTCTCGCCTGCCATACGATGCGGCGGGCTGGAATCTATAGAACTTAAATGAGGCCAAAGCGTCAGTCGCATGGGAGTTGACGCGAAGGCGGGAATGATCGCCGACAACATTTAGGGGTGTGCCTGCAGACTCGCCCCGGAACCTTTCATCCTAGTACAGCAGGCCAAAAGAATTCGAGTCCCATCTGATTTCGACTTCGTTTTCAAGGCTATTGTCATAGAACAAGTTATTCGTATCCTCAAACCTGATGAATCTTCTTGGATCGTCCCCGTAGCGAGCATAGTATCCGTAAGACAGCAACCCGAGACTTTCCAGGATATTGGATTTACCAGCGTTCGGTTTCCCGATAAAGATGTTCAGCCGCTTGCAGTCTAGCTTCAGTGCAGCTATCTACTTGAAGTTATGGATTCCCAGGACGCTTATCACGGCATTCACCTCCAGACTGAGGCGACAGATTCGCGCCTACGAACAGCTTAGAGTATAGCTCTGATGTCTTTTTCCCACAAACCCAACCCCTAGCCCCCAGCCCCCAGCTCCGCCCGCACCAGCTTTGTGCCCGCGACCATCGCCTTGAGCTTCAGGTTGGTGATCCAGCGCGGAAGCTGGAAGAACCCGCAGTCGGGGCTGACGTAGAGCTTCTCCGGCTCGACCACCCGCAGCATCTCCCTGATGCGCTCTGCCACGTCCTCGGGCGTCTCGACGTAGAAGGACTTGACGTCGATGACGCCGGCGCCAAGCTCTCGCCCGTCGCCCACCTCGCCCCAGAGCTCGCTCTCCTTCATCTCGCGGTTGGAGAACTCCAGGACGAGCTGGTCGGACCTGGTCTCCAGCAGCGCGGGGAACATCCACCTGTAGGTCCGCTTTCCCCTGGGGCGGCTGCTGAGGTTGCCGAAGCAGACGTGTAGCGCCAGCTTGGCGTCCACGCCATCCACCGTCGCGTTGTACAGGCGGACCCACTCGTCGATCTCGCCGGGGATGATGGCGAAGGATGGCTCGTCGAGTTGGATGTAGTCCGCGCCCGCATCCACCAGCGCCTTAAGCTCGGCGTTGATGACCGCGGCGAAATCCCAGGCAAGGTCCAGCCGGGATCTATAGCTGTCCCGTGGCCGGATGTGCATGGTCAGGGTCAGCGGGCCGGGACAGGTAACCTTGATCGGTCTGCCGGTATGGTTCTTGGTGTACTTGAACTCGTTGACGATGCCGAGTCCATCGAGCACCGTGACCTTCCCGGTGGTGTGAAAGCGTTGGGGGCTGTCGTAGCCGTAAAGCCCCACCTTCCTCAGCGGAGGATCTTCGGCGAGCCCGGCCATCCGCCTGTAAAAACTCTGCACGAAGTACCAGCGGCGCATCTCGCCGTCGCCGATGATGTCCACTCCGGCCCGTTCCTGGTCCAAGATCGCGGCGTTCACCGCGTCGTCGAAGGTCTCGCTAATGTCGGTCTCGCCGTAGTTGCCCTTGTCTATCTCGTCGATGGCGGTCCAGAGCCAGGAAGGCGTGGCGTGGCTTCCAATGACGGTCGTCGGGAGGAGGGCCGGGGTCGTATCAGTCATCTTGCTACTCCGTGATGGTCTTGAGGCGTCTCAATTATAGCATCGGAGGGCGAGCGACCATGCGCGGGCCGGGAGAAATAGGCGGATGAGGCTGCCTTGGCGCCGTTGCGGTCCCGCCCGCTCCTCCCGTATAATGTGGGCCTGTGACCCAGGCTTCCTAATTTGGTCGCGGCAACCGCTTGATTACAGGAGTGAGAGACGCGATGGACCGTGGAAAAAAGCCGAAAAAGGGGTTCTCCCGCAGGGATTTCTTGAAGGGCGTATCGGTGGCCGTGGCCGGAGGAGTCGTTCTGAGCGTCTACTCTCGCAGACTTTTTCGCGGTCGTCGCAAGACCCTCGTCCTCCCGGAAGACTCGGTTTTCACGCCCGCCCACGACACGCGCAAGAACGCCTAGCGAGCGGGACCGACTCTAGAGTGCGGGCCGAGCGCCCGTCTCGCTTCTCCGCCGAGGGGCGCCACGGTCGGTCGATGGCGAGCAGTTCCTCATCCGCCGCATAGCTTTTGTTGACATGCGGTCCTATTTGATAGATATTGATCCGGCGGACATTGACAGGAAGCTCTATTCCCCCGCGGAGGTCTCTGGCCCATGGTAGCTAGCGCCCGGCCAAAGGTGTTGGTCGATGCCCTCATACCCGGCATTGGTGCTGGCACTCGCGCCAACCGCTTCGCAATTGACGCCACCCTGGTGGTTGGATTCGCCCTCCTCCTTGCGGTCTGCGCCCAGATCGCGATAAGGATCCCGACTACGACAGTCCCGATCACCGGCCAGACCTTCGGCGTCCTTCTCGCGGGCGGAGCCCTCGGGAGCCGACGCGGCGGCCTCAGCATGCTTCTGTACATGTTGATGGGTATGGTTGGCTTGTCCGTTTTCGCTCCCGCACCGAGCCCTCTCGGGGACCAGCAGGTCCTGCATTTCATCCTGCCCTGGTCCGGCGGCGAAGGTCTCGTATGGGCGATGTCCAGCGGCGGATACATTGTGGGGTTCGTACCGGCTGCCTATGTGGTGGGGCTGCTTGCCGAGAGGGGCTGGGACCGGCGCTCCACCGTTCCTGTCGCGATGCTGATAGGCAGCATCTTGATCTACGCGGTCGGCTTGCCCTGGTTGGGCGTCCACATCGCCAACAACGACGGCCTGCGGGCGTATTTCGAGGGGATATATCCGGGTGCCAGTGTCGTGCAGATGACCCTCAAGGGCGGTCTCTATCCATTCATCGGCGGCGATGCCCTCAAGCTGCTGGCCGCGGCGCTGGCGCTGCCCGGCGCGTGGGCGCTGTTGAATTGGTTCAAGGGCCGGCCTCCCGGCAACTGAACCGGCGACCCGACTTCGCTTCAACCTTAGTTGTTCACCCCGATGTGAGTCGCCACACCCTCGGCTGCATCCAATCTTGAGGTGGGCCGTCGGCGTGTTAGCATACGCACAGGGGGCGAAGTCGGAAACTGCACCCATATTCGCTACGTATATTATGAGATAGCTCCCTTTCTGTTGGACGCTTGGTCGCAGCCGTGCTTATGCGAGCGAAGGTCATCGCGGATGCCGAAACTCAGTGCCAGATTATTCTCCGGTATGACGATAAGGTGGTATTCATGTCGAGATCCGGTCGAGTGTTGAGCCGGCCCGTCTTTCTGACCGCGTTATTGGGCATAGCCGCCGTGGCTTGCGGCATTGCGGACGCCGATGATGCGACGGCCCGGGCGCTGGCGTCAACGATTCCTACGGCTTCGGCCACGGAGCCGGTCCCCGAGGCGTTGCGATCGCTACTATAGATCTGCGGGCCATCGTGCGTCCAGGCAAAGCTAATGCCGCCGCCTCCGAGACGGCGGCATTTTTCGTTAGATCCGTTACCAAGGATTGGAATTGCTCTAAATGGGTTAATTGAGTACCGCCAGCAAGTTGAATCATTCGACGCAATGACAGTATTATTCAAGTGTGCTGGTGCGCTGCGCCTTTGCGCCAGGCTGCGGGATGAGGACAGCCAGGCGTCTTGGAGCGGAACTGATGCGGCACGATGGTCCGATTCTGATCTAGGAGTTCTGGTCGCGTTGCTGGCAAGTCTTGCGCCATTTTCGAGATGGAGGGCACGGATGAGCCCCTTGGCCATCGCAAATCGACTCGGGCGGGCCCTGGCATCGATTCTGGGCGCCCTGCTGGCGGCGCTCCCTCCCTACCGGAGAATCGAGGGCACGCTGGTGGCTAAAGAGGCCCGCGAGGACGGGACCTACTTCCTGCTGGTCGACGGCGAGATCGTGGAGGTCGACTGGCTCACATTCGATACGCTGATGATCGGCGAGGCCCTGCGGATTCGCAGCACCCGCGGCAACAAGGCCATCAACATCGATAGACTGCTGCCCTGACCGCAACACGCCGGGGCGTGCGGCCCCACCGCGGCGGTGGTCGCATGCACACCCGGTCGTTAGTCCTTCGTCTCCTCGTTGTTGTCCTCGTCACTTTCTTTGTCCGAGCACTTGCCGAAATCCCGGGACTTTCGCGCCATGTCTTGCAGACGCTTCTCCACCAGGTGGGGAACGGTGCCATCCGGACAGGAGCCCTCCTCGTCAACGTCGCCGGTGGCCACCCCGGTGAGGATCTCGATCCCCTCTATTGTTGAGACCGAGTAGATGGTGAACAGCCCGGCCTTGGCGGCGTCAGTGACCTCATCCCTCAGGGCGAGGTTCTGCAGATTGTCCCTGGGGATCATCACTCCCTGCTTGCCGGACAGGCCTTTGGCTTTGCAGACGTCGAAGAATCCCTCGATCTTGTACGTGGCGCCACCGATGGCCTGGACCTCCCCGTTTTGGTTGACCGATCCGGTCACGGCTATTCCCTGGGCCAGAGGAAGACCGGAGAGATGAGACAGCAGGGCGTAAAGCTCCGTCGAGATGCGCTGTCGCCGTCGACTTCGCTGTACGACTGCTCGAATCCGATACTGGCCTGCAACGAAAGAGGCCTGTCCTGGCCATATTTGCCCTGGAGATAGCCGGTCAAGATGATGAAGCCCTTGTCGTGTATCTTGCCGCTCATTCGGGCCTCTCGTTCGATGTTCATGAGCTGCCCGCGACCCACGAGACCCTGGCGGTGATCCGGCTGGGTTTTCCGAACGTGTAGTCTCCCAGCGACAGTACGGCCAGTCCATTGACCCGCCCGACGACCTCGCCCTGGGTGGCGATATGGATTGTGCCATCTTCGATCATCTCCCGGAGCCGGTCCTCGGTCAGGCCGGCGCGGTACTGGCGTTGGTCGATCGCGCTCTTGACGTGTGCGCCCGTCACACGTTCAGCACCGTCTTTGCCGGCCCAGTAATTCGCCTCGGTGGCGATTTTCGGGATCTCCATGAACCGCGTGGTGAGCTTCTTTTGGTGCTCGACGAGCCGGCTGGAGTAGTCGATGACCCGCGCGACCGCCGAGTTCTAGAAAGGCC
>CAZJDV010000005.1:41349-70578 GCA_964544865.1 uncultured Dehalococcoidia bacterium
TTGTTTGCAGCGGGCGGCTACGAAGGGCGCGTATTTGGCCAGATTCTCCGGCGTGCGGTCCATCAGGGTGTCGAACAGGGTGTCGAACTCCGCGGCAACCTTGAAGTATCGAGGGAAGTCTTCGTCTGAGACCTGCAGCATCCTGAGCAGATCAGGAGTGCCCACCATGCTGATGCGTGTGTTGATGGGAATGGCCTGGGGACGCAGCGTGGACGACGGCAGCGGGCTGTACTGCTCCCCGATGTTCTCGATTCTGAGCTCGCCGCTGCAAAGCGTTCGCTTCAGGGCGTCCCACGAGAGCGGGCTCGACAAGAGGCCACGAGCCTGCACGACGAGATACGCCGTTGGCCTCGTGCAGCGAGCCGCATTTGATCATAGTAAGGGGTCCGTGCTGAAAGTGCCTACCTGGGCCTTGTACTCGATTCGACCGAACAGGTTGTAGTAGGTGGGGCTATGCTCGAAGACGACCGGAGCGCCCACGCAGGCCGTGTTGTCCACCAGGTCGTTGACGCGGTAATTCCCGAAGAAATCTTCCCCGGCTTGCAGCGCGCCAAGCCCCGGCATCGCAGGTTGGGGCGCCTCCTCGGCTGGTTTGAACATCTCTTGGTGCTCGGTCATGTCGGACTCGACATGATCCAGATATTCGACAACCTGCGGGAAGTCAGAGTACTTGGCCCGCAGGTCCTCCATAATTGGGCTGAGGGTGAATCGCACCACCTCCTTGTCCACTTCGCGATCCTGCTCCAAACCGGCCTTGTTCAACCGCCTGACCCCCGCGGTGGTGTGCGTGATCGAGTGCTGAATCTCCTCGGCCTGCCCTCTCAGCCGGTCCTTTTCGGCCTCCGGAAGCGTGCCATACTCCTCCTGCGACAAAGGCTGGCCATCCTTCAGGGCCACGGGCGTGATGCCCGAGGACGTCGTTCGTAGGCCGAACCCCATGGCGCGCGCGCTCTTGTCCAACTCCTGGGTGACGGCCTGGCTCTGGGCCTGGATGTCGTTAATCGCGTCTTCCGTGAGGTGCGTGTATTCGTCGCTCTCGAAGGCCCTCGGTATCTCCCGTTTGCAGGAGTCTACAAGCTCCTCCATATCGCGTTTCAGGGTCTTCATCATCCCGCAGGGCAGGCTTATGGGGACGGGCTACGACGCGTCTTCGAAGTTGCGGACGCAACCCCAATCCGGTGGCACGGGCCTGTTCGAGGTGATGACGTCGACGTAGGCGCGAATTGCGGTGTTGCGCCCCTAGCCGGGGGGGCCGGAGACGAAGATGTTGATCCGGGCTCTTCTATGTCCAGGCCGAGCTCCAGGGCGCTGATCGCGCGCTCCTGGCCGATGGTGCCCTCCAGGGGCGGCAGCTCGTCGGTGGTCTCGAATCCAAGCTCATCCGGGTCGCATCGCCTGGCAAGCATCTCGAATGGGACTCTCGCATCATCGATGCTCATCTCATGCTCCTTTGAGGTTCTCGCTGGCCACCGGTCGTGTACACTCGATCGCAACGCTTGAACTGCCGTCATGGTATTGGATGCCGCGCGCCACGTGATGGATCGGCCCCAACGGCGATCAATGACAATTGTACACCCGGTCCGCGCGGCTGAGCAGATCGTTGCGCTGCTGTCGATACCCCTGATAGTATGCCTCTGGATGCCCTTTGCGTAAGGAGGCCGATGATGACACAGGGTGAGGCATCGGGGCATCCCGGTACCCCTGGGTTCCCACCCAATGACACGCGGAGGGCGGTTGATCCGCCTCCGGGCCGGGACCTTCGATTCAGCTACCGCTCCGAGATCGACGGCACGGACCAGCCCTATGCCGTGTACGTGCCATCGCGCTATGACGATGGTCAGCGATCGCCCGTCGTCATCAACCTGCACGGCACCTCTTCCGGGAGATCGCCGGAGCTCGTCGGCCAGACCTCCGAGCACTACTACACCGCCGACGAGAACGCGTCGCCCATGTGGGCGGCGGAGCGTCACGAGGCCATCCTCGTGACCCCCCACGGCCGGGGAATCACGGAGTTCCGCGGAATCGGCGAGAACGACGTGTTCTGTGTGCTTGCGGAGGTGCAGCGCCGCTACAGTGTGGACCCTGACCGCATCTCCATAACCGGCCTGTCCATGGGCGGTACAGGCTCCACGGAGATCGCGCTGCATCATCCCGACATGTTCGCCGCTGCAGCACCGGTCGGTGCCGCTTACAGCTTCCCATGGCTGGCGGCCAACGGCAAGCATCTCCCGTTCTGGTGCATCGGTGGGGAGGACGACTTCAATTTCCACACTGGCGGCAAGCTGGTCGCCGAGCGCATGGGGCGTCTTGGATACCCGGCGCGTCTGGACATCCGAGAGGGTCGCGAGCACGCCGATTTCCTGCCGGAGTACTACGACCGCATCGTCGGCTGGCTGGTCCGTCACCGCGTTGTCCGCCATCCACGGCAGTACTCGTTCAGCGCCGCGCTGCCGATGTACGGACAGGCGTACTGGACCGCCATCGACGCCATCGAGGAGCCCGGGACCATCAGTACCATCCGGGCGGAGATTACCGGGCCAAACCGGCACAGCCTGGCCACGGGAAACCTTTCCGCCATTGCGGTCCTGCCCGACGCGGAGCTGGTCGACTTCACCGGCGAAATACAGGTGCAGGTCGATGGCCAACCCGCGTTCGAGGGCGCCGTCACGCCCCACGAGGAGATCCTGCTGTCGAAGGTCGGGGGCAGGTGGAGTGCGGAGATCGCCCCTCGCAGGCAGCGGTCCATGACGGCCTACCGCACCGATCCGGTCGCCGTTGCCCCGAAGTCCCTGACGATGCAGGGCGTGGACGCGCCACTGGCAAACTGGATCAGCGACGCGATGCGGGCCGCGACCGGGGCCGACGTTGCCCTGTACAATCGAAGGCACTACCGCGGTCTGCCTATCCCTCGGGGCACCGTGGACCAGGTGGACCTGCTTCAGTGCAGCCGTCCGTTTGAGCAGTACCTGGTGGTCGCGGACCTGTCTGGACGCGACCTGATCGCGGTCCTCGAAGACAACATCCGCGACCCCGGCGAAGGTCTCGAATACCTGGTGCAGCCCTCGGGACTGCGCTACTCGTTCTCGTGGGACCACCCGCAGGGCCAGCGCGTCACGGATAGCGACATCGATCCCGGCCGTAGCTACAAGGTCGCGTTGGAAGGGCAGTCGCCGGAGCGGGTGGAGCGCCAGACAGCGATGTTCCTGGCGGGGCTCAGGAAGACGCTGGACTACCGAGTGACCGAGGTCCCTTTTCGGGCGGCCCTCTACGCCCACGCCGTGCGCCAGGGCGAGATCAAGGTAACGGCCGAGGGGCGCGTGCGTGCAGTGGAGGACCGCACGGCCCGGGGGTGAGGAATATTCTTCAACGAGGAGGTCCGCGATGAAGTTGCTGGTCGTTTCCGGGGGGAATCATCCCTATGTGGAGAGCACGCCCGTGCTGATGGAGTTCCTCCAGGACGCTGGTCATGAGGCGACACTGACGGAGGACGCGGGATTACTCGCCGCGGATAGGCTTTTCGACTGCGACGTGCTGGTATTCAACACGCTGCGGCGGCAGGAGACCGCCCTCAGCGAGGCCGAGCGAGCTGGCATGACGCGGTTCATCGGTGGCGGCAAGGGCTTCGTGTGCATCCACATCTCCGGCTGCGCGCCCGAGGAATGGCCCGAGTACCACGACGTTACCGGCGGGGGTTGGATAATGGGCGCGAGCACACATCCGCCGTACGGCCAGTTCACCGTCAAGGTCACGGGCCGCGACCACCCGGGCGCCGCGGACATCACCGACTTCGTGACCAATGACGAGCTGTATACGAAGCTTGGCTGGCGGGATGGCAACGACGTCTTCATGACCGCCGATCTCGACGGCGAGCCCCGGCCCATATCCTGGACCCGAAAATATGGCAACGGACGGGTTTTCGCCACTACGCTGGGCCACGACGGCCTCAGCTTCCGAACCCCCCAGTTTCAGCGCCTGGTCCTCAACGGAGTGGACTGGGCCGCCGGAAAGCGCTAGCGGCAAGGCCGGCCCATGGACCAAGACGTTTACTTCAAGAAGGAAGTCGCCCTGGAGCACGACGGCCATTCCCTCCGGCTCAGAGTGGCGCAGGACCTGTTCAGCAGCTTCGCCGTGGACGCGGGTACGCGGTTTCTCCTGAGGTCGCTCTCGGGGACCAATCGGAGCGGCCTCGGAAAGGCGCTTGATCTCGGCTGCGGTTATGGCCCCCTCGGACTGGCCCTGAAGGCGGCCTGCCGGAGCCGGGCCGTCCACATGGTGGACAGAGACGCCCTGGCGGTTGGATACGCTCGGCAGAACGCCGAGCTAAACGGCCTCGCCGACATTGAAATCTATGGGAGTCTCGGCTATGACGACGTTGCTTCGCAAGATTTCGATCTCATAGTCTCCAACATTCCCGGCAAGGTAGGGGAATCTGCTATTTCACATCTCTTGCTGGATGCCGCCCGCCATCTGAGGCAGGGCGGACTTGTGGCGGTCGTGGTCGTGGCGCCTTTCGCGCCGAAGGTCGCCCGGATCCTCGACGACGATTCCGGCATCAACGTAAGTTTCCGCGACTTCACATCCAGCTACAGCGTTTTTCACTACAGCTTTGCCTCCTCTGCTTCTCGGCCCGGTTCGGGTAGCAGCCTGAGCAGGGGGGTGTACCGCCGTGGCCGGATGTCTGTCACCGCCGAAGGCGTGGACCGCACCCTGGATACGGCCTACGGTCTCCCCGAGTTCGATACCGTCGGCTATCAGAGCGAGCTGGTCATTGGCGCCATGATGGATCTTGGCGCCGCGTCCGTCGCACGCGCGCTGGCGTTTTACCCAGGTCAAGGGCACGTGCCCCTCGCCCTCTGGAAATTGGTGAAACCCGGGTCCATCACGCTGGTCGACCGCGACCTTCTCGCGCTGCGCTATGCAGAAAGAAACCTGGTACTCAATGGCTGCGCCACAGGGCTTGTCACGACCTCGCATCGGACAGGCGTCCTGATTGACGGAGGTCAGCCTTTCGATCTCGTCGTCGGCGTGCTGAGGGAGAACGAAGGGACCGAGGTCCACATCCTGACCGTCGAGCAGGCGATTCGACAACTCGCCGTAGGCGGCCATGTTGTAGTGGCGTCGAGCTCCACCGCCATCTCGAGGCTGGTCAAGCGGCTTGGGACGCACCGCGGGATCTCCGTCGCGAGACGAAAGCGCAGGAAGGGAAACGCCGTGCTAACCTTGCGGCGTTTTATCCCTCGTTAACAGCGAATAGGCCGCTGCCTGGCGAAGCCGGCCACTCAGTCCCGACCGGGTCCCCACAGCGGGTGTCGGAAGGTGGGGTTGGCATCCGAGTAAGGTGATCTGTGGGTTGGCCGTGGCGGGGTGGCCTCCTCAGCGTCTTGTTCGGACACCGGGATTAGCACCTGCCGGCGGCGTGCGCCGGGCCTCGAGGAGAGGGTGCTCAGGTGCATTGCCAAGTCCTCCAGGCTGGCGAGGTTGTGTACCGGCAGCAGGTCATCCACGAAGGGCAGTGCGGCCTGCATGCCCCGCGTGAGAGGCTCGTAGGTCGGTGAGCCCAGCAGGGGGTTGAGCCAAATCAGGCGATGGCAACTCCGCTGCAGGCGTGCGATCTCGCGGCTTAGCAACTCCGGCTCGCCACGGTCCCAGCCGTCCGATATCACGAGCACAACCGCGCCGCCGCCCAGGACGCGGCGGGCCCATCTAAAGTTGAACGCCTTCAGGGCTTCGCCGATCCTGGTGCCACCGGCCCAGTCGGGAACGGCGTGGGAAACCTCGGTGACGGCCTCGTCCACGCCGCGATGCACCAGATGGCCGGTGACGCAGGTCAGCCTGGTGGCGAAAAGGAACGACTCCACCCGGTCCGGCCCGGTGGCGAGCGAATGGATGAAGTGCAGCAGCATCCGGGTGTAGCGCTCCATTGAACCGCTCACGTCGCAGATCAGCGTCAGCGGCCTCTGCTTGTCCTTTCGCCGCCGGCGCGGGAGGTCCAACATCTCGCCACCGTAACCCATGTTTCGGCGCACCAGGCGGCGCAGATCGATGGCGCTGCCGCCCCCGCCAACCCACCTGCGCGTGCGACGCATTCCCAGGTCCCAGTCCAGCTCGGCCATCATCTGCCGGGCCTGGGCAAACTCCTCCGGGGAGAAGCGAGAGAAGTCCTTGGCCCGCAGGACCTCGCGCGAGCTGTAGGTCCGGGTGAGATCGACGCGGTCCACGTTCCGGTTCGAATCGTCTGTTCCCTCGCCGTCCGGCTGCTCTTCAAGGCCGGGGGGCGGCGGACCTGCCTGGGGCTGTCGGAAGCGCCGCTGCTCTCCCAGGGAGCGCAGGTCCATGGTCGTCCACTCGTTCTTCGGCGGGCGCCAGAAGACCTGGAACGCCTCGTCGAAGAGCGCCAGGTCTTGCTGGCGATGCACCAGCATGGTCCTGAGGGCGTCCCGAAAGTCCCTCTTTCGCGCCACGCCTATGTACTCCAGGACCTCGACCACGTCTAGCATTCGCCCTGAATGAACATCCAGGCCCAGTCGGCGCAGGACGCGCCCGAAGAGCAGGAGATTGCGAAGGAAATGGCCGTCTGGGGCAGTTTCCAAACTCGTCATTTGTGTGAATCCACGATCGCCGCCCAATGGCAGACGGGTCGGCGAGCCTGTGCTCTTTCTCCGGGCCATTGGAGATGGGGCCTAGCACGCAAGGTATCGATTGCCGGCTCAGCTCGTCAGCCTGGCCAGGCCGGCCACCATTTCTTTGGGTGCGAACGTCACGAAGGAGATGATCGCCATGGACAGCCCCAGGGACATGCCCCATACCCCATAGCGCGCAGTGGCCAGGTCCTCGGAGGCATTCATTTTGTCGATGAAGGAAGCCCCGCCGCCGAAGACTATCGCGGCAATCGCTCCGGTGAACAGAAACTGGACGCTGGTGGTCAGGGCGTACACCGGGGCTGACATCAGATTGGCGACGGCGCCGTTGAAGAGTTGGATGACATCGATCTGGCTGTGGACGAAACGGAACCAGAGGTTGCCCATTGGCAAGAAAAGTCCCGAAAGCAGCAGCACATGTACCGCCGAGTATCCAAGCCCAAGACTCAGCCATGCACGTAGGCGGCGGGGACGCCGCTTCATGGTCCCAACGAACGCCGGCATTTCACCGTACAAGACCCACGACAGCGGCCCGGCGATGACGACGCTCGTCAGTGCCCCGATTGCGCCGAAATAGAGGGACTGGGCCAGGGGCAGGCGTTCGGGCAGCGCCGGGAATATAGGCCGGCCAAGGAAATTGACGAGGATCGTGGCGCCACCGACAGCCGCCGCAAAGATGGCGATTGACGCAGCGAACCGGAGGCGGTCCCTATCGGCGCGTAAGGCCTCTATCCACGAGATAACAACCCTGGTTTCAGCAATTGACGCCAACTTGTCCTACCCCTGGGGTCCGATCGTCACGAAACACTCGCGATTGAAGGCGCAGTCTAGCACCCAGTCGGGATGCTGGTACGTGTAAATCAGTTGGAACCTGACGGAGAACTGCTTCAATGGATAGTGGCCCGCCGCTATCCATATGGTGCCCTCGCCCACTTTCGAGCAGCCGCCGCCGAACGCCCCGCATTTGCTGACTATGTGCCAGCCCGGCGGCTCATCGAACACCGCCTCCATGCCGGCGATCCCGGCGTAGTCTATCCCCTCCTCCGCCAGGCGGTCGAATGACCCGGTAATCGGCGAATTCCTGATATGGATCCACCCCGTGCCCGGGATCTTGTTCAGGAACAGCGAGTAATCATGCGCGAGGGCTGCCTCGTTCAGGTCCAACAGGGTCGTCTCGAGGAACCGCCGGACCTCCGATTCCGCCGGCATCCCTCTGAACCATACGCCAGGACCCACGTCGATATCGAACCGGTCCGTCACCGAGAGCACTTTCCAGCCGTCCTCCTTGGCCATCGAGATGGCGAACGGCGCCAGCCGACCCGATTCGTTCTGCATCGTGCCGGTCAGTACCACGGTGCCGGCCTCCGGCAGGGTTCGGCGCCACAACGATCTCAACTGGAATCTCGCCGGGCCGAGGGAAGCAAGTTGGAAGTCGAACCGTTGCTGTGTCTGCTCCCGAAGCATGCTAGACGATACCATGGAGTAGGCACGCGGGCCGTCGCCATCGTTGAGCGCGGTGAGGAACTCATCGGCCGAGGCCGCCGCGCCTCCGGTGGAGAGGGCGACCCAGGAGACCACCAAGACGGCGAATACGCCTACCGACAGCATGGCCAGGGCGAGAATCACCAACAGCACCCTGGCGAGCGTCAGAAACTTGATGTTCGATTCTTTGTAGTAGGCGACCACGGACCGAGGTCCTATCCTTCAGTCACTATTGGCGAGAATAGCACGCCCAGTCTCCCGGCGCACACCGCGGACGGCGACGTCAACCCCTCTGTCCGCCACGTCTCGTTCCACGGTTCCTCGATCTGTCCAGGATCGCCCTCGCCGGCTCGCCTCGGACAGCCTGGATGTCTTCGTGATATTTGAGCATTATGCCGAGGGTGTCGTCGATGATGGCGGGGTCCAGCTCCTGCTGGTTCAGTGCCACCAGGGCCGCGGTCCAATCGAGGGTCTCGGCA
Source organism: uncultured Dehalococcoidia bacterium (assembly GCA_964544865.1). GTDB lineage: Bacteria > Chloroflexota > Dehalococcoidia > Lucifugimonadales > CAJWER01 > CAZJDV01. Next base: position 49,949 of record CAZJDV010000005.1, read on the forward strand.
ACCCCGGACACCTTGTACAGCTCGGCGGTCCGCAGCTCCTGCACGAACGCCGTCACCTGCTGGGCTAGCTTCCGCGAGGCGTCGGGCACTTTCGTGGTGACGATCTGGAGCTCCTTCTGAAAGTCCGGATAGTCGATCCAGTAATACAGGCAGCGCCGCTTCAGGGCGTCGTGGACCTCCCGAGTGCGGTTGGACGTTATGACCACGATGGGCGGCTCGTCCGCGCGGAAGGCGCCCAGCTCGGGGATCGTGACCTGGAAGTCCGAGAGCAGCTCGAGCAAGAACCCCTCGAACTCCTCGTCGGCACGGTCTATCTCGTCGATGAGCAGGACCGGCGGACGCTTTCGGGTGTTGTCGATGGCCTGAAGAAGGGGGCGCTTGATCAGGAAATGGTCGCTGAAAAGCTCCTTTGCCGCCGTCTGTTTGTCCAGACCCCCGCCGGCCTCCTGAAGCCTGATCTCCAGTAGCTGCCGCGCGTAGTTCCATTCATAGACCGCGTGGCTAATGTCGAGCCCCTCGTAGCACTGTAACCGTATCAGGTCGGTGTCGAAGGTGGAGGCCAGTACCTTGGCGACCTCGGTCTTTCCAACGCCGGCCTCGCCCTCTAGGAAGAGGGGCCGCTTGAGCTTGAGGGCCAGGTAGATAGATATCGCCAGGCCCCGATCGGCGACATATAGCTGCTCTCGCAGCTTCTCCTGCAGCTCGTTTACCGAGACCGGTAGCGCAGTGGCCTGAGCCAAGTGGGAAGCCTCCGATGGCGGCGCTCAACTCAGCGCCTATCCACACAATACGATAGCAAACCACGGGGCGGGATACAAACCCGGCCCCTGCGAAAACAAGGCCATTTCAACTTCTCTAATCGGAGAGTCGGCGGCCCAGATCAGCAGCCGGCCTCCTTGTTGACAAAGCTCATGAGCGGCTCGCAATCGCCGAATCGGCGGATGTTCTCGCGGTAGTATTCCAGGGAGTCGCCGACGACTCGGTCGGTTATGGAAGACATGTGGGGCGTGATGGCCGCGTCGGGCAGGTCCCAGAAGGGGCTGTCTTCCGGCGCGGGCTCCTCCGTGAGCACGTCGAGTGCGGCGCCGGCGACCTGCCTGGGCCTCAAGGCTTCCAGCAGCGCGGCCTCGTGGACGAGTGCGCCGCGGGCGACGTTGATGAGATAGGCCGTCGGCTTCATGGCGGCGATGGCGTCAGCGTCCATGATGCCTTCCTTCTCGGGGGTAACGAGCAGCGCGAGGCGAACGAAGTCGGCCTCTGCCAGCGCGCCGTGCAGGCCGGAGCGGTCGACGTACGCGTCAACGTGGGAGGGGGGCGCCACGGGTGGTACGGCTGAAGCCAAGCACCCGCATCTGGAAACCCGACTTGCATATGCGAGCGACACCGGCGCCGATGGCGCCGACGCCTATGACAAGCATGGTCTTGCCCCTCAGCTCGACGTACGGGTTCTCGGTGGTCACTCGTTCGAGATTCCATAGTCGCTGCTGGTGGTCGCGAACGAACCCTGGGAGCCGCCGCGCCGGCGCCAGCATGAACATCGCGACATGCTCAGCGATCGCGCTGCCCCGGGGGCCCCTCGTAACGGTAATGACCACGTCCGACCTTCTTGCTTCGGAGGTCAAGATGCCTTCCAAAGAAACACTGATCATTTGCAGCCACCTAAGTCGCGGTACGAGGGCCACCAGCTCCGGGCCCGGCAACAGCATCATCGCCGCGTCGGCCTGCGAGACGTGCTCAAGGAACTCCTGCTCGTTCGCCGCCACCGTCACCTCGACCTCCGGATGCGCCGTCCCGAGAGTAGCGAGCACGGGCTCCACCAGAGGTTCGGGGAGAGGCCCATACGCGACGTGAAGTTTTCTGTGTCATGGTGCTAGGTCCTTGTGTTGAATGAAGCCCTGGCGACCATCCGGGCGGCCTTCGGTGGGGTGATCGCCTGGCTGTCAGGCCCCTATGGCCTGCAATGACAGCCTCAGGGGCGGGATGCAACCCCGCCCCTGAGGCTTCAGCGTGAAAACTGCGTCCTAACCCGCGCGTCGCGCGGCGGCGCTCACAGCGCGGCCAACATACACGCTCGCCATGGCCCGGCGGTACTCCGCCGATGCGTAGATGTCGCCTATGACGTCGTCGCCCAGGTCGCCTTCGACCGCGGCAGCGGCCTCGGCTATCGCGGTGTCATCGAGGCTCTTGCCCGGGAGCGTGGCCTCTACGGACGAGGCCTTGACCGGGGACGGCGCCAGACCGCCCAAGGCCACGCTGGCCGCCGAGCATACGTCACCCTCGACGGTCAAGACGACCGCGGCGCTCAGCACGGCGTAACGGGATGCTGGATGGAAGAACTTGCGGTAGGCCATGCCCTGGCCGTCCCGCGCGGTGGAAACCTGTATCGAGGTGAGCACCTCGTCTTCGCGCAGGGCCGTGGTCATCAGGCCCTGGAAGAAATCGCTCGCGCCAATCTTGCGGTCGCCTCCGGACCCCGTGACGTTGAATGTGGCGCCCAGGGCCGTGAGCACGGACGGCAGGTCGGAGGCGGGGTCTGCGTGGGCGACGTTGCCCCCGATGGTGGCACGGTTTCGCACCGCGGGATCCGCGATGAATGACGCGGCCTCCGAAAGGAGCGGACAGGCATCCCGCACCGCGCTGGACGAGGCGATCTCCGCGTGGGGCGTCAGGGCGCCGATTCGCAGCGTGCCGTTGCCAGACTCGACCCCTTTCAGATCGGCGATGCCTCCAATGTCGATCAGTGCTGTCGGCTCGGCCAGCCGCAGCTTCATCAGCGAGATAAGGCTCTGGCCGCCGGCCAACAGCTTGGCTCCCTCATGTCGGCCCAGCAGGCTTACCGCCTCCGCAACCGAGCCCGCGCGGTAGTAGTCTACGTCTGCTGAGTACATGGCTAGCTCCCTTTCCCGTTTTCATGAATGGCTTTCCAGATCTTCTCGGGGGTCAGCGGCATGTCGATCTTGTCGACGCCGAGTGGTCTGAGGGCGTCCATCACCGCGTTGTATGCGGTGGCGGTTGACGCTATGGTGCCCGTTTCCCCAACACCTTTTATTCCCAGAGGATGGTGAGGCGATGCCGTGACGGTGGTCAGTGTCTCGATATTCGGCAACGAGTTGGACTTCGGAATGGCATAGTCCATCATCGAGCCGGTCAGCAACTGTCCGTCCTCGTCGTAGACAGCGCCTTCCCAGAGGACAGGGCCGATTCCCTGGACCACGCCACCGTGGATCTGGCCGTCCACGATCATCGGGTTGATCCGGGGCCCGCAGTCGTCGGCGGCCACGTACCGCTTCACCTCGACGTGGCCGGTGTCCGTGTCCACCTCCACCACGGCTATGTGGGTCCCGAATGGATAGGTGAAGTTAGGAGGATCGTAGAACGTGGTCGCGTCGAGCCCGGGGTCCATGCCCTCGGGCATGTCCCAGGCCACGTTCGCCATGAGGGCGATGTCCTGGATGCTCTTGAACTGGTCCGGCGAGCCCTTTACGAAAAACTTGCCGTCCTCGTAGTCGATGTCCTCGGTGGCGGCCTCCAGGAGGTGGGCGGCGAGAGTCTTGGCCTTCTCCTTGATCTTCCGCGCGCTCAGGGCGACCGCCGCCCCCGCTACCGCCGTGGTGCGGCTGCCGTAGGTTCCCCAGCCCATCGGGGTGTTGTCCGTGTCGCCGTGGATTAGCTCCACGTCGTCCACCTCAACGCCGAGCTCGTCGGCCACGATCTGGGCGAAGGTGGTCTCCTCGCCCTGGCCGTGGGGCGATGCGCCAGTGAAGACGTTCACTTTGCCGGTCGGATGGAAGCGGACGATGGCGCTCTCCCATAGGCCGCCCTGGAATCCGACGGCCCCGGCGACCTGGGACGGTCCCAGGCCACAGAGCTCCGCGTACGTGGTCACGCCTATTCCGATATAGCGGCCCTGCTCCCTGAGCGATGCCTGCTCACTGCACAGGTCGTCGTAGCCGATGTGCCCCAGAGCCAAATCCATCGTTGCTTCGTAGTCGCCGCTGTCGTATGTGAGGCCGGTTGACACGTCGTGTCCGTCCTCGAACGCCGGCAGGAGGTTCCTCCTTCGTATCTCTACCGGGTCCATGTCCAGCTTGCCGGCAACTAGATCGATGAGCCTCTCCAGCAGGAAGGTCGCCTCGGGGCGGCCCGCTCCTCGGTACGCGTCAGTGGGGGTTGCGTTGTTGAAAACGCCATAGATGTCGCCGTGGACGTTGGGGATGTCGTAGGCGCCCGAGTACATCAGGCCGTGGAGTATCGTGGGAATCCCCGGCGCCGCCGTGGACAGGTATGCACCCATGCCGGCCCAGACGGTGGCGCGAAGGCCAGTGATCTTGCCGTCGCTTGTGGCCGAGATCGCCACATCCTGAACGTGGTCACGCCCGTGTATCGTGGCCTGGTAGCCCTCGCTGCGGGTGGCCGTCCACTTTACCGGCCGCCCAACCTGCATGGAGCAGAATGCCGTGATTACCTCGTCCGCGTAGAACGGGATCTTGCTGCCGAAACCGCCCCCAACCTCCGGGGCGATGACCCGGATCTTATGCTCGGGGATCCCTGTAACCACCGAGCAGAGGAAGCGGGCGACATGAGGATTCTGCGTGGTGCTCCACAGGGTCAACTCGCCCATCGGAGCCGTCCACTGCGCCACGGCGGAACGGGGCTCCATGGCGTTGGGGATCAGCCGCTGGTGGACGATGCGCTCCTCAACGACGACGTCGGCGTCTTCGAAGGCGACATCGGTGTCGCCGCCCGAGACCACCCAGTGAAACGCCTGGTTGCCCGGGGCGTCCTCGTGAAGCTGTGGCGCGCCCGACTTCGTCGCCTTCTCGGGGTCGACGACGACCGGCAGCGGGTCATATTCTACGTCGATTAGGCCTAGGGCGTCCTCGGCCTGGTAACGGCTCTCGGCGACCACGACCGCCACGGCCTCGCCCGCATATCGGACGACATCCTTGGCTATTGCCGGATGGTCGACCGCCTTGAGGTCCGAGTCTGGGATAAGCCACGCGCAGGGCACGGGGTTGAGCGATGCGGCGTCTGTGCCGGTGAAGACCCCGAGCACCCCCTCCTGCACTGCGGCCTCACTCGTGTCAATGCTCGTGATGCCGGCGTGGGCGTAGGGGCTTCGCAAGATGGCCGCGTAGGCCATGTCCGGGAGCTTGATGTCGTCGGTGTATGAAGCTTGGCCAGTGATAAGGCGCGGGTCCTCGCGTCGGCGTATGCCGGAGCTGAATATTCTGCTGGTCATGACTTGCCTCCCATCACCGCCGCCGCTTCCCCAACGGCGAGCACTATGTTTTGGTAGCCCGTACAGCGGCAATAGTTGCCCGTGAGGGCGTGGCGGACCTCCTCCTCCGATGGGTCGGGGTTGACGCGGAGCAGCTCGTTCGCCGCCATTATCATGCCCGGCGTGCAAAACCCGCACTGCAACCCGTGCTTGTTCCAGAACGCCTCTTGCAGTGCGTGGAGTTTGCCGTCCTCGCCCAGCCCCTCGATAGTGATGATGGTGGCTCCGTCGGCCTGTACCGCGAGCGAGTTGCACGCCTTGACCGATACGCCGTTCATCATCACCGTGCAGGACCCGCACTGACTCGTGTCGCACCCGACTTTCGTGCCGGTGAGTCCCGCGGTATCGCGGATAAAGTGAACCAGCAGCAGCCTGGGCTCGACCTCGTCTTCGTAGACGCGCCCGTTAATGCTGATCCGAACGGGAATCTTCATCGATAGCACCTCCTCGAAGGTTGTCGCATGGCTGGACACCGAGGCCTTCGCAGGCCGACGACTGGTCCTGCGCCTAACGGAAAACAGGGTGTTTCGCGTCCGTTGCCACTGTAGGCCAACAAGGTATTGATGTCAACTGAGTGAAAGACGTCACATATCTATCAGATTCTTGAGTGATGTCAACCTTTCGGACGTGGACAGCAGCCGCCATGAACGAATCACCGAGGAGCGCATGCGGCGGGTGAAATCCTCGGAGTTGAAACGAGGGTTTTGGACTGGTATCCTGAACCGCAATCGCGTCCATAGAGTGGTCCAGGCCCGTGTATGAAACCAGAGAGGGAGCCAAGAATGACCGACAAGAGCGAAAACGTCGAGACCAGTGAAGCCCAGATCGCCGCTCACTGGAAGGAAGAGGAGGTCATCAGCCCGAGTGCGGCGTTCGTCGCCCAGGCGAACATGGCCGATCCCGGCGTGTTCGACAGGTTCAGCATGGACAACTTTCCCGAGTGTTTTCGAGAGTATGCGGACCTCCTGAGCTGGGACCGCGACTGGGACACGACCCTGGACACGTCCAACCCTCCATTCTGGAAATGGTTCGTCGGCGGGAAGCTGAACGCCAGCTACAACTGCGTCGACAGGCACCTGCCGACGTCCAAGAACAAGGCGGCGTTTATCTGGGTGCCGGAGAAGGAGGACGAGGAAGACCGGGTGGTGACGTACCAGGATCTCTACGTGAGGGTCAACGAGTTCGCGGCGCTGCTCCAGGATTTCGCGGGCGTCAAGACGGGCGACCGGGTCACGTTCCACATGCCGATGATGGTGGAACTCCCGGTCTCGATGCTCGCCAGCGCGCGGCTCGGCGTGGTCCACTCTCAAGTGTTCGGTGGATTCAGCGGCTCGGCCTGCGGCGACCGGATAGTGGACTCTGGGAGCCACATCCTGGTCACGATGGATTCGTACTGGCGCAACGGCGAGCTGCTAGACCACAAGATCAAGGCCGATGAGGCCGTGGAGCAGGCCGAGAAGAACGGGATGAAGGTCGACAAGGTGCTGGTCTGGCGGCGGTATCCAGGGAAGTACTCGTCCCCGACGCCGATGGTAGAGGGACGCGATTACTTCGTCGACGAGCTGCTGGAGGAGTATCGCGGCAAGAGGGTCGAGCCCGTGTCCATGCCGGCCGAGGCGCCCCTGTTCCTCATGTACACCAGCGGCACGACGGCGAAGCCCAAGGGATGCCAGCACAGCACCGGCGGATACATGTCCTATGTCGCGGGCACGGCCAAGTTCTACCAGGACATCCACCCCGAGGATGTCTACTGGTGCTTTGCCGACATCGGTTGGATAACCGGTCACTCGTACATCGTCTACGGCCCCCTGGCCGTCAATGCGACCAGCGTGATGTACGAGGGTGTGCCGACCTATCCCGACCCCGGCAGGCCGTGGCGGATAGCCGAGCGTCTCGACGTGAACATCTTCCACACGGCGCCCACCACCATTCGCATGCTCAGAAAGGTCGGCCCCGACGAGCCGCCGAAGTACAACTATCACTTCAAGCACATGACCACAGTCGGCGAGCCGATTGAGCCCGCGGTGTGGAGGTGGTACCACGAGGTCGTGGGCAAGAGGGAGGCCGCCATAGTAGACACCTACTGGCAGACCGAGAACGGCGGGTTCCTGGGTTCCACCCTGCCGGCCCTTCAGCCGATGAAGCCGGGGAGCTGCGGGCCCGGTGTGCTGGGCATCTTTCCGGTGATCTACGACGAGGAGCGCAACGAGGTCGAACCCGGCAGCGGCAACGGTGGCAACATCTGCATCAGGAACCCCTGGCCGGGATTCATGCAGACGATCTGGGGCGACCCCGACCGGTTTGTAGACACCTACTTCAGCAAGTATTGCAAAGACACCGACAGCAAGGACTGGCGCGACTGGCCCTACCTTACCGGCGACGGCGCCATGCAGGCGGCGGACGGGTACTTCCGTATCGTGGGGCGCGTGGACGACGTTATTAACGTCGCCGGCCACAGGCTGGGCACAAAGGAGCTGGAGTCCGCCGCACTCACCGTCGAGGCGATTGGTGAGGCGGCCGCAGTGCCCGCGTTCGACGAGCTCAGAGGCCGGGTCCCCGAGATCTACGTCTCCCTCAAGCCCGGCTACGAGGGTGTGACGGACATCGAGGACCAGGTGAAGGACGCTCTACGGCGGATAATCGGGCCGATCGCCCGCCCCGCTCACGTCTGGGTCAGCGCAGATCTCCCCAAGACCCGCTCTGGAAAGATCATGCGGCGCGTGATAGCCGCCATATCCAACTTCATGGACGTGGGTGACACCACGACCCTGGCGAACCCTGAGATCGTCGAGGTAATTCGCGAGGCGGTCCAGAGCGCCAAAGTCCAGGCTGGAGAGGTCCCAGAAGGGCTCTCAGAGGCGGTGCAGGAAGAGTTCCGGCGCTTCGGCGAGGAGTCCTAGCTGGCGCTCCGCCAACCGCAAAGCGATCTCCTGGCCCTACGAGTGGAGGGATGGGCCGCGCCCGATCGCCGGGGGAAAGCCGCCTGTTTATCGGCTTAGGTGGCAGGTTCGATCGCCGGTGTCTTCAAGCTCTACTTCGGGCCTGCGATGAGCATAGAACGCGTCGATCTGCCCACAAAGGACAAAGCCTTGCTGGACGCCGAGCTGTCAGAGGGCGTGCGGCACTAATGGTCTGTTCAGTCTACCGTGATGCAGGATGACATTGGGCGAACCTATGTGGGCGCGCCTCTCGCCAATGCGGCGAAGGATGCCCATTGGAAATCGCCATTGGCGGTAGGATCTTCCCCTTCCTTGCAATAGCTTGTGCTGAGTCCTTCGAGCGAAATTGATACGAGGTGATAGTCGAGATGTTTGCTCGGCGGCACTTCCAGGGCAACGAGTCCTTCGGGTAGTCGATGGCGGCGTTGGTGCGGAGGTGCTAGGAGGCTGGGACTCATTGCGGCGTGTAGCCGCCGCGGACCGACGAGCGCCAGGGCGAAAAGAGGTTTCTTTGACCGCTGCCAGTATTAGCCCCGACATTCTCCGCACCCTCGAATGGAGGTCCATCGGGCCGCACCGCGGGGGCCGGGTGGTGGCCGTGGCCGGAGACCCACGGGACCGGAACACGTTTTACTTCGGGGCCTGCGCCGGCGGTGTCTGGAAGTCCACCGACGGCGGCACGTACTGGCAGAACGTCTCGGACGGTTTCTTCCGCACCTCAGCCGTGGGGGCCCTGGCCGTCGCCGAATCCGACCCGGCGGTCATATACGCCGGCACCGGCGAGGCCTGCATCCGCAGCGACGTCTCCCACGGCGACGGCGTGTACAGGTCAAACAACGCCGGCAAGACCTGGACGCACCTGGGTCTGGAGGACACCCGCCATATATCGCGTATTCGGATTCATCCCGACGACCTCGATGTCGTATACGCCGCCGCCCTCGGCCACGCCTATGGACCTAACCGGCAGCGGGGCGTGTTCCGCTCCAAGGACGGCGGCGAGACGTGGGAGCACGTCCTGTTCAAGAGCGAGAGGGCAGGGGCCATCGACCTGTCCATGGACCCTAACAATCCCCGCATTCTCTACGCGGCTATCTGGCAGGTCCTGCGGACCCCGTGGAGCCTTACGAGCGCCGGTCCGGAGAGCGGCCTGTGGAGGTCCACCGACGGTGGCGACACCTGGACTGACCTGACCGGTCATCCCGGCATGCCCGAGGGCATAAAGGGCCGCATCGGCGTGGCCGTCTCACCGGCAAGATCGGGCCGCGTCTGGGCCATCGTCGAGGCCAAGGACGGCGCACTACTGCGATCCGACGACGGTGGCGATACCTGGGAGACTGTCAACGACAGCTCCATCGCCAAGCAACGCCCTTTCTATCACCAGCACATCTTCGCCCACCCGACGGACCCGGACACGATGTGGACATTGCCGATTCAGGCTTGGAGGTCCGACGACGGCGGACGCACATTCACCATGATGACCACGCCCCACAGCGACAACCACGACCTGTGGATCGACCCGCGGGACCCGAGGCGCATGATAGAGGGGAACGACGGCGGCGCCTGCGTCTCCTTCAACGGCGGGGACGCCTGGTCCACTATTTACAACCAGCCCACGTCCCAGTTCTACCACGTCGCCGCCGACACCCGATGTCCGTACCGAGTCTACGGCACGCAGCAGGACAACACGGCCATCAGCGTCCCAAGTCGCTCGCAGAAAGGTGCCATCCTGTGGCAGGACTGCTACGCGGTCGGACCTTCGGAGAGCGGATATGTCGCAGTCAGGCCCGACAACCCCGATATCGTCTACTCCGGGGCCGTCGGCAGCGCCCCGGGCGGAGGGGGCGCCCTGCTGCGGTACGACCACGCAAGCGGCCAGGCCAGGATCATCACAGTATGGCCGGAGATGTCCTACGGCCTTGGGGCCAGAGACATGCGATATCGGTTCCAATGGACGTTCCCGATCGTCATCTCGCCCCACGACCCGAACGTGCTGTATGTCGCCGCCAACAGGGTGTTTCGCTCCGTCGACGAGGGCACCACCTGGGCGGCCATCTCCCCTGATCTCACGCGGGACGACGCCACGAAGGGTGAGCCGGGAGGCGGGCCGATCAGTCGTGACGTGTCCGGCGCGGAGGTCTATTGCACCATATTCTCCTTCGCCGAGTCGCCCCATGAGTCGGGCGTATTCTGGGCCGGCTCCGACGACGGCCTGGTCCACGTGTCCCGCGACGGCGGCGCATCGTGGTCGGACGTGACGCCGGCGGGCCTTCCAGAGTGGGCCACCGTGAGCATGATCGAGCTGTCTTCGCACAACCCTGACACCGTCTATGTGGCGGCCTGGAACTACAAGCTCGACGACTACGCGGCGTACCTGTACCGGACCAGGGACGGCGGAGAGGCCTGGGAGTCCATCGTGGAGGGCTTCCCCGAGGGCGAGTTCGTTCGGGTCGTCAGGGAGGACCCAGTGAGGCCCGGTCTCCTGTACGCCGGCACCGAGACGGGGGTCTACGTGTCCCTGGACGCCGGCGACTCTTGGGAGTCCTTGCGGCTGAATCTGCCGGTGGCCCCGGTGCACGATCTAGTGGTCAAGGACGGCGATCTGGTGGCGGCGACCCATGGCCGGTCGTTCTGGATCCTTGACGACCTGACACCGCTGAGGCAGCTCACCGATGACGTGCTGCTACGCCCTGCCCATCTGTTCGAGTCTCCTCCCGCCTACCGAATGCCACCGATACTGGGGGAGACGGCGGCATTTCGCCAGGGGCCAGGCAAGAACTACGGCGTGGCCCTCGGCGCGCCCGCGACATTCGTGGACGGCCCATCCCGTACCGGCGGTGTCGCTCGTAACTTCTTGGACGCCGGCCACAACCCGCCGGGCGGTGTGATCGTGACCTACCACCTGCGGGAGAGACCGGGGCTGGGGCTAGAGTTGGCTTTTTTCGATGAAAACGGACACGAGATCAGGCGCTTCTCCGCCGGCGACGAGGGGGCCCCCGATGTGCCCGCGGATCCGGGAATGAACCGCTTCGTCTGGGACATGCGCTACCCGGGCGCGCGGGAGGCAGCGGGAGACGCGGGCGCGGGCCTGATCGCAGGGCCGGTCCTGGCGGGGCCGCTGGTGACGCCGGGGGCGTACTCCGTGAGGCTCGACTTGGCGGGCGAGACCTACACCCGGTCCGTTGAGGTCCGCGCGGCCCCCCGGGCGCAGGTCTCCGACGACGAACTGGCGGCCCAGTTCGCCCTACTCATCAGGATTCGCGACCGACTCTCGGAGACCCACGACAGAATCAACGAGTTGCGTAGCGTGCGCCGCCAGGTAGGCGATTGGCTGGCCCGCGGCAAGGGCCGGCCAGGCGAGGTGGCGCTCGCCGAAGTCGGGGGCGAAATCGTGGAAACGTTGAACGCGGCCGAGAGCGAACTGATCTCGACACGGGCCACAAGCGAGCGGGGGCAGATGGGGGAACCGCTCCCCAGGCTGGTCCACGCCCTCACTTCCCTGGCCAGCGTCGTCGAGAGCGCCGATGCGGTCCCGACCCGCAACTCCTACGAAGTCTTCGATCATCTGTCGGCTCGTATCGCCGAGCACGTCGAGACGGTGCGGAGAGTGATCGACCAGGACCTCGCCGCTTTCACCGACCTCATCCACGAGTTGGAGATACCGCCGGTCGCGCCGGCGGAACCGGCCTGACACACAGGGAGACAGCCGGCCATGGCCGAGCGTGAAGCGCACTATAAATTGAACCTGCCGCCAGACACCTTCGTACGCGTACCCCACGCGGATATGAGGGCTTTCGTCGCCAAGGCCATGCGGAGAGCTGGCCTGAGCCGCGAGCGCTTGGAGCTTCTGGCGGGCCTGCTGGTCGGCAACGACCTTCGCGGCGTGTTCAGTCACGGGACGCGTCTTGCGGCCAGATATGCGCGGGCGATGCGAAGCGGCCGGCTGAACACCAGCCCCGCCGTCCGTGTCGTTCGGGGGACACCGGCCAGCGTAGTGATGGACGGCGACGGCGGGCCGGGCTACTTCCCAATGATAGAGGGGACGCGGCTGGCCATAGAGAAGGCCAGTACCAGTGGCGTCGCGGTTATGATGACGCGTAACCACGGCCACATCGGCGCGGCCGGCATCTACTCGAGAATGACCCTGGAGCACGACCTGCTGACCTTCGTTACGGGAGGGCACCAGACGGCCCTGGAGGCCGGCATGCCGGTGTGCTTGCCGGCCGCCGGCTCCCCTATGTCCTTCAGCGCTCCGGCCGGCTCGGAAGACCCACTGGTGGTCGATTTCAGCCCCGTCTACGACCTCCGCACGTCTCCGCACCGGGAGCAGATCGCTCGCTGGCGGGCCCGAGGGGGAGCGAGAGCGGCAGTACCGGGTCGCCGGCATACCGGTCGGTCTCGCCCACAAGTCGGACCTGGAGGGCCTCGCGACGGATGCGGGCCTCGACGTGCCGTGGGCGACATGACACAAATGGAGGTCCCGGCATGACCGCCCCGAACCCGCGAATGGACGCCGGCGCGCCCCTGGAGGTGGTCTCGGCGGCGACGCTGTTCCCCTCGGACGCGCCGCGCCAGCTCATCGCCCCGTCGGTTGCCAGGCTGGACTCGGGCCGGCTGCTGCTGACCTTCAGCCTGGGGGAAGACCTCGACGCCACGGAGAGCTCGCTGGTGTTGTCCCGGTCCGACGACGGTGGCGGCGTCTGGTCGGAGCCCGAGGAGGTCTACTCAGTTCCCGGTCGGCGATGCATGAACATGGGCGGCCTCGCGCGGTTCTCCGAGGACCTGCTGCGCCTGGTGCTGGGGGCGGCCAGGATAGACTTCTCGCTGGGCGGCGACGAGCCCTTCGCCGACTGGTACGCGGGTTACGTCGACTCGCATGACGGCGGCCGGACATGGTCGGAGCCGAGCCCGGAGGTCAAGCTTTTCCCGATGTGGACCGAGATGTACGGCGCAAGCAACCCCCACCGGCTCTCCGACGGCACATTCATGTCCGCCGTGATGGGGACCGTCGGCAGGGACGAGCAGTGGCACTCCGGCGTCACGTTCTGCGGGCCGCCGGACTACGAGTACGCCCGGCCGGTGATAATCGCGAAGGACCCGGACCGCAACTATAGCGACACCGATGTCGTACGGCTGGCCGACGGCCGTTTCCTCGCGGTGGTGCGCGAGCACATCACACTGGACAGCGTGTTCGCCCACTCCGCGGACGAGGGGCGGACCTGGACGGACATCCGGCCCACCGGGTTCAAGGGGTCCAACGTGAAGCTATTGAAGCTGCGCTCCGGCGCCGTCATCTGCTCCTACCGCGACGAGGATCCTTCTCGGCGAGGCGTCAGCGTCAGCGTCACGCGCGACGGGGGTGAGAACTGGGAGATAGTGGGGAGTCTGTACGCGGCCGGCGACGACGCGGACCACACGGCGGGCTACCGCTGCGGCTATCCGGACATGGTGTACACCGGCGAGAAGGACATCGCGTGCGTGCTGCACACATACCGTGGCCAGAGCGGCGCTATCGACCTTCACTTCCTCCGCCTGCGGGACCTGACCTAGCGCCAGCCTGGTGACTCTGTCTCGGTCGATGGCTGCGGCAGCCGGGCCCGGCGAGGTGGCACGGGTCTGGATGAATCGACCCTGAGTGGCTCGAAACGGTACGAGCGGATCAGACATAAATTGCAGCCGTTACCGTGCGCCGCAGGCCTGGAGGCCGGCCTGCATGTGGCCTCGGGACTCGGAGGCGATGGCGCAGCACTGCTCCAGGCGGTACTCTTTGGCGCCAATGATCTCCAGATCGAGAGCGCCTGTGTAGCCGTGCTCGTGGAGCACGCGGATGAATCTCAGCAGGTCTATTCCGCCCCTTCCGTTGGCCTGATCTTCGGGTTTGCCCGGTCCCGCCTGCCTGCCCTTGCAGTCGCGAATGTGCACGTGCTTGATCCGCGACATCACGGCATCCAACGCCTCGGAGGGGTCCTCGCTGGCGCGGTAGATGTGGGATGGGTCCATGTCGATGCCGAAGGCGGGTGAGCTGATAGCCTCCATCGCCCGCAGGGTGGTAGAGGTGTCGTGGATGCTCGCGCCGACGTGGGCTTTCACGCAGAGGGTTACGCCGTGCCGCTCCGCCGCCGCCGCCAGCCCGCCCAGGGATTCGATGGACCGTTGGAGGCTGGCCTCGTCGCCGGACACGCCGCCTGGGCCGCAGTTAACTATCGGAATCCCCAGGTCCGCCGCCGCCTGGAACGCCTCCTCCATCTTCTCTGGCTCCAGGGACGGTTGCTCAATGGCCAGCAGCTCGAGGCCGTAGTCCTTGGACAGGCGCTTGATCTCCGGCGCGATGCTTCGCCAGCGGTCGAGCACGAGATGCTCGCTCATTCGGTCGATGGCCGAGAGCTCGATGCCGTCATAGCCGGCCATGGCGATGCTTGCGAAGGCGGTCTCCATATCGAAGCCGCCGAATAGAACAGAGTTGGCGCCCAGTTTCATCTCTCGGTCACTCCTTTTCCACCCGGACCACGCTACCCGTCTCCCAGGACTCGATGGCAGCTTCGATGATTAGCTGGACCTTGAGGGCGTCTTCCCCCGATGCGTCGATTTCGGAAGGGCCCACCCGGGCGACGTTCTGCTCGATCCACCTGTCGATGCGGGTGCCGAACGTCTCCCCGAAGCTCATCATGCCACCGAGGTAGTCGTAGGTTTCCGTCTCGCGGGAGTGCCTCGGGTAGAACTCCAGGTGCTCGCACGCGTCGTGCAGCACGAGCCGCCCGTCGGAGCCGACCAGCTCCAGGGTCTCGAGTCCGTAGCCCGGCCCGGCGTCGTAGCTGCCCGTCAGGTGCCCGATGATGCCGTTCTCGAAGAGCAGGTTGACCTGGATGTTAGACCAGATCTTCCGGCCCCTGCCGCGCTTGAAGAAGGCCTGCACCTTTTCGACTTCGCCGCAGAAATAGCGCATCACGTCGAGGGAGTGCGGGTGCAGCGCGCGCATGTGGAAATATGGCGAGCTCTCGTTCGGATTGTTGATCCACATTGTCATGTTGACGATGTTCAGCTCGCCCAGGCGGCCTTGATCGGTCCACTCCCTGGCCCGGAGCGCCGCGGGCGTGAACCGGTGGTTCAGGTTGATGCCGTAACGAAGGCCCTTCCGACCGGCCAGGGCGACCATCTCGCGGGCCTTCGGCACCTCGTTCGAGATGGGCTTCTCTCCCAGCACCGCGATTCCGGCGTTTAAGAGCGCGATCGTGGGCTCGTAGTGGTCCCCGCCGTTCTCCTTGCCCGCCGTGCAAACGCTCGCGATGTCGATGGATGTGCCCGCCGTCATTTCATCAACGGAGGTATATGCCGCGCAGTCGTAGCGGCGTGCCGCCTCTTCCGCCTTCTCCCGGATGGCGTCGCAAACGGCCACGATCTCGCATTCCGGGCTGTCCTCGTACACCTGGGCGTGCTTGTTTCCTATGCCACCCAATCCGACTATGGCCACTTTCAGTTTCAATATGCAGGGCTCCTGTCCTCAGTCTACTCCCGCGCCTCCGCCTGAAGGCGGGCGGCCTCGGCGGCGTCGCCGATGTGAAGCGTGTCGTACGCCTGCTGAGATGATACGAAGGCACCGACGCCCTGATGTCCGTGCCAGTCGCCCTGGTTGAATATCGGGTTCGCGAGGCCCGTCTGAGTCTCCCGCGCGGCGACCCACCGGTCCATCCTCTGCCTGAGCATGGCGACGACCTCCGGCTGGGCGTCGGCGACATTGTTGAGCTCGGCGGGATCCTCGACCAGGTCGTAGAGCTCGACGGATGGCTTGAAATGGAAGTCGGGCTCCAGGGCCACGATCAGCTTCCACCGGGGGGTGCGCCAACCGTGCTTTCGCATCCACGTGCACTCGGTGAGATATATCTCGGATGAGTGGGATGCGGCCTGACCGTGGAGCATGGGCATCAGGCTCTGGCCGTCGAAGCCGATGCCGCCGGGGTCAATGCGCGCCAGTTCCAGCAGTGTGGGCATCAGGTCCTTGTGCTGGTTGAAGCCGGTGACGCGGCGGCCGGCGGGAACATCAGGCGGGTATCGGATGATGAGGGGAACGTGGAGATTAGAGTCGTAGAGTCCGTGGTGGTCGTACCAGCACTCATGCTCGTAGAGAGTCTCGCCGTGGTCGGAGTTGATGATAACGATGGTGTCGTCCAGCACGCGCCGCTTCCTGAGAAAAGTGAAGATGGTCTCGAAGGAAGCGTCCATGTAGGCGATCGCGCCGTCGTACTGCGCGTCGATGTAGTCCCTATCGGTGACGCCGGGGGGCATCCAGGTGGCGAAGTAGTCGCTGAACGGCTTGAAGTCCATGACGGGCTTCATGGAGACGTTCCGCGGGTCGCGCTCGTCGCCGTGAAAGAACATTCGCTGGAAAGGCTCCGGCGGGAGGTAGGGAGTGTGCGGGTCCATGTGCCGTAGCATGACGAAGAAGGGCCGGTCGCTGTCCAGCAGGCGCTCCAAGTGCGGAATGAGCACGCGATTGAGGTTCCCGGCCTTGGGTATGGGCCTGTCCTCCCAGGAGCCCCATGTGCGGTAGTCCAGGTAGTGATCGAACCCACGTGAGCTGGGGTTCGAGGTGAAGCCGACGCAGGTGGTGTCGTAACCGGCGTCCTTGAGGACCTCTGCGAGGGTCGTGACCTCAGGCCTGAGGGGTCCCTGGTGTCTGAGCGCGACGGCCTGGGTGTTGAACACATCCATGC
Source organism: uncultured Dehalococcoidia bacterium (assembly GCA_964544865.1). Taxonomy (GTDB): domain Bacteria; phylum Chloroflexota; class Dehalococcoidia; order Lucifugimonadales; family CAJWER01; genus CAZJDV01. The sequence continues at coordinate 66,874 of CAZJDV010000005.1, forward strand.
CGGTCAGCATGGATGCGTAGGCGCTGGTGGTGGGAATGTGAGCGCTGTAGGTGCGCTCGAAGAGTGAGCCCTCTCGTGCGAACCGGTCGATGTGGGGTGAGGTGAGGCGGTGGTAGCCGTAGCAGCTCAGGTTGCCGGCCCTCAGCGAGTCGACGGCGATGAGAAGGATGTTGGGCCTGGACCCCGCGCCGCTACTTGTCGACATGGCTCTCCTCGGTTCCTTTGTACATGCGAACACATATTGGCCGGTCCCACGCCCGTCCCGCCGCAGCCTCCAAGATCAGGCCGCGCCCGTGTGGTGCTGTGGCCGGACGTGGTGGTACTCTCCCCGGTACAGCGTGTCGTACGCCTGCTGAGATGATACGAAGGCACCGACGCCCTGATGTCCGTGCCAGTCGCCCTGGTTGAATATCGGGTTCGCGAGGCCCGTCTGAGTCTCCCGCGCGGCGACCCACCGGTCCATCCTCTGCCTGAGCATGGCGACGACCTCCGGCTGGGCGTCGGCGACATTGTTGAGCTCGGCGGGATCCTCGACCAGGTCGTAGAGCTCGACGGATGGCTTGAAATGGAAGTCGGGCTCCAGGGCCACGATCAGCTTCCACCGGGGGGTGCGCCAACCGTGCTTTCGCATCCACGTGCACTCGGTGAGATATATCTCGGATGAGTGGGATGCGGCCTGACCGTGGAGCATGGGCATCAGGCTCTGGCCGTCGAAGCCGATGCCGCCGGGGTCAATGCGCGCCAGTTCCAGCAGTGTGGGCATCAGGTCCTTGTGCTGGTTGAAGCCGGTGACGCGGCGGCCGGCGGGAACATCAGGCGGGTATCGGATGATGAGGGGAACGTGGAGATTAGAGTCGTAGAGTCCGTGGTGGTCGTACCAGCACTCATGCTCGTAGAGAGTCTCGCCGTGGTCGGAGTTGATGATAACGATGGTGTCGTCCAGCACGCGCCGCTTCCTGAGAAAAGTGAAGATGGTCTCGAAGGAAGCGTCCATGTAGGCGATCGCGCCGTCGTACTGCGCGTCGATGTAGTCCCTATCGGTGACGCCGGGGGGCATCCAGGTGGCGAAGTAGTCGCTGAACGGCTTGAAGTCCATGACGGGCTTCATGGAGACGTTCCGCGGGTCGCGCTCGTCGCCGTGAAAGAACATTCGCTGGAAAGGCTCCGGCGGGAGGTAGGGAGTGTGCGGGTCCATGTGCCGTAGCATGACGAAGAAGGGCCGGTCGCTGTCCAGCAGGCGCTCCAAGTGCGGAATGAGCACGCGATTGAGGTTCCCGGCCTTGGGTATGGGCCTGTCCTCCCAGGAGCCCCATGTGCGGTAGTCCAGGTAGTGATCGAACCCACGTGAGCTGGGGTTCGAGGTGAAGCCGACGCAGGTGGTGTCGTAACCGGCGTCCTTGAGGACCTCTGCGAGGGTCGTGACCTCAGGCCTGAGGGGTCCCTGGTGTCTGAGCGCGACGGCCTGGGTGTTGAACACATCCATGCCGGTCAGCATGGATGCGTAGGCGCTGGTGGTGGGAATGTGAGCGCTGTAGGTGCGCTCGAAGAGTGAGCCCTCTCGTGCGAACCGGTCGATGTGGGGTGAGGTGAGGCGGTGGTAGCCGTAGCAGCTCAGGTTGCCGGCCCTCAGCGAGTCGACGGCGATGAGAAGGATGTTGGGCCTGGACCCCGCGCCGCTACTTGTCGACATGGCTCTCCTCGGGCCGGACTACGCTCCGGCTATGGCGGGGTGAGTATATTCGGCGCAAGGAACGGGTGTCAACAGCATGCGGGCGGCGGGATCCGAGGCGCGCGGGCCGCTAGGGCGGCTCTTCGGTGATGATCGGCTGTCGCAGCGAGGGAATGAGCAGGGCGATCATAGCCAGGGCTGCAGCCCCGACGATGGCGTTCAGCCCGATGGCATCGGTGGTCCCGATCGCGCTGGCGACCCCGCCGGTAATCAACATGCCGATGGGCCCCCCGCCGATACCCAGGCTCATGGCGCCCAACGCGGCGCCGCGCATCTCGTCTTTCGGCAGGAGCATGGTCAGCGACATCTGCATGGTGTTGAACCCGGCGTTGCCGAGGCCGGCCTCGATTTGAGCCATGACGATTCCGTGAGGCGACGAGCAGAGAGAGGGCGTACGACCTGGACAATGAGAAGACGAGTACTGCGATCATAGTCAGCATGGACCCGGCGATGTACACGCGCCCGTGATATCGAATAGTGCCCGCCGAGGCGACCAGGAACGAGCCCGCTAACGAGCCGAACTCGTGTGCGGACATGAGTATCCCCATCAGGCCGGGGGTCACGCGCAGGGTGTCCCTGGCCACGACCGGGACCATCTGTCTGTACGGGGTCACAAACAGGTTCATGACGAAGGCGATCAACACCGTGGCCAGCAGGGTGCGGTGTCCGCTCACGTACTTGAGTCCGAGCGCCAGGTTGCCCGCTATGAGTGCGCCGCTGAGCTCCCGGGTGGGCGCATGGAGCCTCCACAGCAATATCAGCGACGCGAGGTAGAAAACGGCGACGGCCGCGTAGCCCGCGGTGACACTCCCCCATGTGATCAGGGCCCCGGCCAGGGAAGGGCCGACGACTCCGCTGGCGTTCCTGGCCAGGTTGTCGAGAGCGACCGCGTTCGTGACTCGCGACCTGCCGACGATGTCGTGGATGAGTGTGCGGCGGGAAGGCATTCCCAGCGCATAGGCCGATCCGGAAACGAGCATGGCGAGGAACGCGTGCCAGACCTGCACCAGGTCGCCTGCAAGCACCGCCGCCAGTGCCAGCGCCGTCGCCAGGTTCACCGACAGCACGGTTCTGTATAGCCGTTTGCGGTCGAGGGAATCGGCCAGCGCCCCGCCGATCAGTCCCAGCAAGAGCAGTGGGGCCCAGCCAAAGAATCCCACGACGGCCACCTGCCAGGGAGAGTCCGTCATATCGAGGACCAGCCAGGCGAGGAGCGTCGCCTCCATGAAACGAGACGCGGACGCGAGGATGCTGGCCGACCAGAGTAGCCGGAAGTTCCGGTCCTTGAGTGCACCGAAGGTCCGAGATGGTTGTGGCTTCGATGCGCTCAATCAGGTACGTCCCGTGACAGTCTGCGGGGGCCCTGCCGGGCCCCCGTCGCAGATAATGGTGAGTGTAGTTGTGGACCCAGACGTTGTCAACGCACGGCCGCGCGGCGGGAGGACTGGCGGCGCCGCGCCGCACGCGCGCACATTGTTTCCCCTGCGAGTCGTGTCTGCCCAAACTGAAGCCTCCTGCCTTGTCCCCTTGCCCCCGTCCTCCCCGCGACAAAAGGGTTAGCCCGTTTATCACCCGCGGCCTCACTCCGAGAGGTGATGTGGCTGCGGCGTTGGTGACGCACACTAGAGTCACGCGGCACAGAACGGACAAATCCCCACGGGCGCCGCGCGATGAGGAGGATCAGGAAATGAAAAAAGTCATGCTCAGTAATCAGATCAAGGACAGTAAGGGATTCACCCTGGTCGAGCTTCTGGCGGTCATGGCGATCATCGGCGTACTCGCCGCGATCCTCACGCCGATAGCCAGCCAGTCGGGTGAGTCGGCCAGGGACGAACGGCGTCTACTCAACCTCCAGAGAAGGCTGGCCCGCCTCAAGCTGCTGATCATTGACGAACTAGGCTTCGTGCCGTTGTCCAAGACTGGGGCCGAGCTGCTCTTCGAGGTGTTCAGCCAGCGCTACGAGCGAGGCTCGGTCC
>CAZJDV010000006.1:0-11546 GCA_964544865.1 uncultured Dehalococcoidia bacterium
ATTTAACTCCCAACGGTTTTTGAGACCGCCGCGTCTACCGTTCCGCCACTTCGGCGCGCTACTATATTATCGCCAACGCACCGCCCGCGGGTCAACAACCCTCTCCCACCTCAGCCCCCAGCCCCTAACACCTTCTTTTCACATCTCCATCTTTTTCTCGCCGGACAGATACGCCTGTGGCTTCTTCTGGAAGGCGCGGTTGCAGCCCGGACCGCAAAAGTAGTACGTCTCGCCCTCATGCTCCCATGTGCCACCGGACGGCTTGTTCATGTCCATGCTCATGCCGCACACAGGGTCGACGGCCGTGGGGCTGTCCTTCTTTCCAAATAGCGGTATCTTCAACTTTGACCTCCTAGGCCTATGTCCCTCTGAGTTTGAACCCTTTGAGCCTCAATGAGTTGGTCACAACCGTTACCGAGCTGAGCGCCATCGCCGCCGCGGCGAGTATCGGGTTCAGGAACCCGAGCTCTCCGAAGACGGGCCTGAGCACCTCGGGCACCCCTCCGCCGGAGAACAGCGGGTAGAGTATCCCGGCGGCGACCGGGATCAGTGCCACGTTGTAGGCGAAGGCCCAGAACAGGTTCTGCTTGATGGTCCGCATCGTCGCCCTGCTCAGCGCCAGTCCCGCGGCGACGACGCGCAGGTCCCCGCTCACCAGCGTTATGTCCGCCGCCTCCATGGCGACGTCCGTGCCGGTGCCGATGGCGATCCCAACGTCCGCCTGGACCAGTGCCGGAGCGTCGTTGATGCCGTCGCCAACCATTGCCACGGTCTTGCCTTCAGCTTGAATGGCCTCGATCTGGGCGGCCTTGTCGCCCGGGAGCACGTTAGCGACAACGCGGTCGATGCCGGCCTCCCTGGCGATGCTCTCCGCGGTTGCGCGATCGTCGCCTGTGAGCATTACAACCTCGATTCCCTGGTCCCGTAGGGCCTTGACCGCCTGCACGGAGCCGGGCCTCAATATGTCGGCGATCGCGATGAGCCCCTTGACGTCGCGGTCCACCGCGACGAAGGTGGCCGTCTTGCCCTCCCTGGACAGCGCTGCCGCCCTTCCGCTCAGGCCGTTCAGCGGCTTGCCCCGCTGCTCCATCAGTGCATGGTTGCCTATGAATACGTCCGTACCGTCGACGCTGGCCGCGATGCCGAAGCCGGGCAGGGCGCTGAACTCATTAGTGGCGGACAGGTCCAGCTCTCTCTCTGCGGCGGCGGACACGATGGCCTCGCCCAGGGGATGCTCGGACCCCTGCTCGGCGGACGCGGCCAACCTGACCAACTCGTCCTCGCTGATGCCCGAGGCCAGCACGTCGGTTACCACTGGCTTGCCCGTCGTGAGCGTGCCCGTCTTGTCCAGCACGACTACGCGGACCTTGTGCGCGGTCTCCAAGGCCTCTGCGTTGCGGATGAGGATTCCTTGCTCGGCCCCCTTACCAATACCTACCATGATCGCCGTCGGAGTGGCGAGTCCCATAGCGCAGGGGCAGGCGATTATGAGCACGGCCACGGCGGTCAGCATCGAGTACACGTACGCCGGCTCAGGTCCGAAGACGAACCAGACGGCGAAAACCGCGGCCGCCACGCCGATGACCACCGGCACGAAGTAGCTGGCGATCAGGTCGGCCAGCCGCTGGACGGGGGCCTTCGAGCCCTGCGCGTCCTCCACGAGGGTGATGATCTGCGATAGGACGGTGTCCCTGCCGATCCTGGTGGTCCGGAACGTGCAGCTGCCCGTGGTGTTGATGGTGGCGCCGAACACGCGCTCGCCGGGCCGCTTCTCGACCGGCATGCTCTCGCCGGTCAGCATCGACTCGTCCACCCAGGAGACGCCCTCGACCATCTCCCCGTCGGTGGCTATCTTCTCGCCCGGTCGGACCACGACCAGGTCTCCCACGACCACGTCCTCCAATGGCAAGTCAACCTGCTCGCCGTCGCGAACGACCCGCGCCGTCTTCGCCTGGAGGCCTATCAATGCTTTGATGGCGTTTGAGGCGCGTCCTTTGGCGCGGGCCTCCAAGAAACGGCCCATCAGAACCAGCCCGATGATGGCCGTCGAGGTGTCGAAGTAGGTCTCGGCCGCGTACCCCTCGAAGAGCCGAGTGCCGTGAAAGAATGTGACGAACGTGCTGTAGATGAAGGCGACGGAGGTCCCGACCGCGATCAGCGTGTTCATGTTGCTCGTACCGTGCTTCAGCGCCCCCCAAGCGCCGGTGTAGAACTGCCGGCCCGCCCAGAATTGCACCGGCGCCGCCAGCGCCAGGAACAGGTAGTCTGCCCGAAAGGGCAGGGCGTCTCTGAGCGAGCTTACGGCCATGGTTACCATGATCGCCGCCGCGACGGCCAGGCTGAACAGGAATTTGCGCTTGAGCAGGGTCAGGTCCTTCGGCGCGGACGCCTGGCTAACCCCGTCGTCGTCAACACCCAGTATAGAGTAGCCCGCGTCATCGACGGCGTGGCGCAGAGCGCTGATCGCGACGGCGCCCACCACATACTCGACGGTGGCCCGCTCGGTGGCCAGGTTGACGCTGGCCGATTCGACCCCCTCGACGCTGCTGAGGGCCTTCTCCACGTGGCCGACGCACGATGCGCATGTCATCCCGCCTATGCTAAGCGTGATCTGCTCGCCGGCAACGCTGTAGCCGGCGTCCACCAGAGCGTGCGCCAGGTCGGCTATCGTCACGTCCGTTTCGCCGGACATCTCGACCGTCGCCTTGTCGGTCGCCAGATTGACGTTGGCGTCCGCAACACCGGGTACCTCAAGCAGCGCCTTGGAGACGTGGCCGACGCACGATGCGCACGTCATGCCCTTTATCGGAAGCTGCACCTGTTTTTTCGCCAGAGTCGTCATTTCTTACCTCTTGTCCGAGAGTGAGTAAAGCTCGAGGAGCTCGCCGAGGACCTGGTCCTCACGGCCGTCCTTCACGCCCTCGATCACGCAGGAGTGGAGGTGGCCCTCCAGGAGGACAGACTCCAGCTTCTGGATGGCGCGTTTGACGGCGAATGTCTGCTTCAGGACATCGACGCAGTACTTGTCCTCTTCAACCATTCGGCGAATGCCCGACAGGTGGCCGTCGATGTAGCTTAGGCGCTTGAGGGCGTCTCGCTTGGCGTCCGAGAGAGTCTCGTGCTGTGCTTTTGTCGCCATGACTGGTCCTCCGTTCCAGGTTGTGCCCCCCCCCCCCCCCCGGGGGTACCGGTCTAGAATATCATGCCCAGGTTGATCCATCAAGACAAGCTGTCTAGACGCGGAGGGCTGTGCTCAAGTACACTCGGCGCGACACCTCCACGAACTCCACCTTGCGGGCGACGCGAAGGGAGGCGAAGTTGTCCTCGCCCGCGCTCCAGACCGGCGTGCGGCTGGACGCCTGGATTCGCCCGGCAACGATCGAGGCAGCGACAGTAGCGAACCCGCGACCTTGCCAGGGCTGGAGGATCGATACGCCTATATCGGCATATACATCGGTGATTGCGCTAGTGTGGGCGATGGCTACCAGGACGCCAGCGACGATGGTGCCGGCCGCGATCCCTTCCCTCAGCATCGTATCCAGGTCCCCCTCCACCACGGCGGGAGCAGCCTGTAGAATGGGGAGGTCCTTGAGGGTAAGCTCGCGGACCACGGGGGCATGGAAAGTGACCGCGGGCCTGGTCAGCGTGTGATAGATGTCGCCGTATCGGCGCAGACCCGCGCGGGTCTCCCGCACAATGACGGCGCCAAGCGGCGCGGTGAGAGGCAGGGCAACGTTGATGTGCCTCCAGCCCGGCGCACAGCTCAGTAACTCCCAGATGGCGTCGGCGTTCTCACCGAATCCAAAGGGCTCTTCCTTGAGGGATAGCGGCTGGACAATTGTCGCGGCGCAGTCCGAAGGGTCGCCTGTGACATACGCGTCGCACAGGCCATGCCTAAGCACGTGAACGGGGATCACCGTCTCGGGCGTGTCTCCAAGGGCGTCGGCGAGCACAAGGCACTCTTCAGGTCCAAGTGCGCTATACACGGCGCGACTCCGATCACGGCTCGCCCGCTTACTCCATCTTCTCCAGAGTGGCGAAGCTGAGCAGCAGGCGCTTGACGCCGTGGCCGTCCCTAAACGCGACCGTCACCTCCACGTCCTCCCTGGCAGGCTTCGTGCCTGTCACGATGCCCTCGCCGAACTTGGAGTGGCGGACCTTGTCGCCTGTGGCGAAGGACTGTGCCAGCGCGACGGGCTCGCGGCTTTTCGGTGTGCCTGGACGCCCGTCCGCTCTTCCGGCGTCGTTCTCGGGCCGTTTCGTCGCCGGTACGATGCGCTCCAGCGTTCTCGACGGCGCATCCCGCCCCGATGTGGAGGACCAGCCACCGGCGCCAATGGCGCCGAGCCGGTTCGAAGGAGGCTCGACGATCAGTTCTCTTGGAATGTCCGCCAGGAATCGTGAAGGCTCGTTCGGCTCGAATCCGCCGCGGAATCCACGCCGAAATGCCCTGGCCAGGTATAGCCGCTCCTTGGCGCGGGTCACGCCTACGTAGCACAGGCGGCGCTCCTCCTCCATCTGGGCATCGTCTTCCATCGAGCGGACATGGGGGAGAAGGCCTTCCTCCATCCCCACCATGAACACGACGGGGAACTCGAGTCCTTTCGCCTGGTGAAGGGTAATCAGCGTGACAGCTCCAACGTTCTCGTCCATATTGTCGCTATCGCTCACCAGGCTGACCCTCTCGAGAAAGGCGATGAGGGCGTCGCGGATTCCGGTATCCAGGAACTCCTCGGCCGTGTTCCTGAATTCCTGGAGGTTCTCCCAGCGCTCCTCGCCGTGCTCGGCCTCCTCCTGAACGTACCGTTGGTAGCCGGTCCGCTCGAGCACCAGGTCTATCAACCGCACCAGGTCCAGGCCCTTGCTCTCCTCGATCAGACCGTTGAGGAGCTCGTGGAAGTTCGTCAGCGCCCTCACCGATCTAGCCGTTAGCTGGGCTGGAGGACCCTGTGGCTGCTCCTCCGTTTCCGCCAGCCTTCCGATAGCGGTGAACAACGAGACGCTGGCGTTCCTGGCCATCATGGTCAGCTCGTCGACGGTGCGCTGGCCGATCCCCCTGAGGGGCACGTTGACCACCCGGGACAGGCTCACGTCGTCGTCCGGATTGGCGATCAGTCGCAGGTACGCCGTTAGGTCCTTGATCTCTTGACGCTGGTAGAACCGCAGGCTGCCGACGAGCTGATAGGGGACCCCATGGCGCAGGCACGTCTCCTCGAGCGCCATGGACTGGGCGTTCACGCGGTACATGACGGCGAAGTCGCTGCGGGCGTACCCCTCCCGCCGCACGAGCTTCTCCATCTCCCTGACGACGAATTGCGCCTCCTCCCGGTCGTTGTGCGCCTCGGTGACGACGATGGGCACGCCTTTGCCGTTTTTCGTCCAGAGATCCTTCTCGACTCTCTGCTCGTTGGGGGAGATAAGGCTTCGGGCCGCGTCCAGGATGGTCTGACTGGAGCGGTAGTTCTCCTCGAGGGCGACCACCTGGGCCTCCGGGAAATCAGCCTGGAAGCTGAGGATGTTCCTTATGTCGGCGTTGCGCCACGAGTAGATCGATTGGTCCGGGTCGCCGACGACACAGACGTTGCGGTACTTCCCGCTGATCTGCTTAGCGATCGCGTACTGGGCGACGTTCGTGTCTTGGAACTCGTCAACCATCAGGTGGACATAGCGGTCCTGATACCTCTCGGCGACGCGAGGGAAGTTCTGAAACAGGACAAACACCTTGAAGAGCAGGTTGTCGAAATCGACGGCGGCGTTCCGGGTCAAGAGGAGCTCGTACCTCTCGTAGACCCGGTGAACGATCTCGTTCCAGTAGTTTCCCCGGCCTAGGCCGAAAGCCTCGGCGTCGATGAGCTGACTCTTGGCCTTGGATATGGCCGACTGGACGGCCCGCGGCGCGAACAGCTTGTGGTCGACGTTGACCTCGTCCATGCTGCGTTTCAGTAGCGAGAGCTGATCGGAGTTGTCGTAGATGGTGAAATTGCGGTTGAGTTTGACGTGCTCGCCCTCCCGCCGAAGCAGCATCGCGCAGAAGGCATGGAACGTGCCGACGGTCATGTTCTTGGAGCCTGGGCCGAGGAGAGGAAGCAGTCGCGTTCTCATCTCGCGGGCGGCCTTGTTGGTGAACGTGACCGCGGCGATTCGATGGGGCGCGACACCGCAGATACGCACCAGATTGGCGATGCGGTGAGTGATGACCCGGGTCTTGCCGCTGCCGGGTCCGGCGATAATGAGCAGTGGCCCGTCGATGGTCTCGACGGCCTCTCGCTGCCTGGTGTTCAGTCCTTCGAGGATGTCTGTTGGCATGGGGTTATCGGGCGATTATATCACCGGCGGGCCAGCCTAACGAGCATCCCTGCAAGCGAGCTGGTGCCCGATTTCGTGTCGCCGACGCAGTATGCGTGGAACACTCCTGGCTGGCGCTCTACGCCCACGAGCTACGTCATGAATATCGGCTTGGCCTTCGTGATGATCCTCTGCTCCTCCGCCATCGCCCTGCGGAGGTACTTGGGAAGGGAGAACATGCCGCGGTGAGTTATGCCATCGTAGTGGCGCAGCTTGCTTGCCAAGCGCTCGGCGACAAGCACGTCTACCTCGGCCACCGGCAGCGACGCCGGATCGGGACCAAGGGAGCCTATCACGAACCCCCAGGTGGAGCCGAAGGAGGGCACGAAGGTCTCGTAGGCGTAAACGGCCGGGAAGGCGGACGCCATCGTGTTCGCCACGGCCGAGAAACACTGCTCGTAGAACGCTGGGCCGGTGGGCCCGGACTGCGCGACCACGAGCCCGTGAGGATTCAGCCGGTCCCGAAGCAAGCGGTAGAACTCCTGAGTGTATAGCAGATAGGCGGGGCCGGCCTCCAATGGGTCTGGCACGTCGATGATAGCCAGATCGAAGCTTTCGGATGTGTCTGCAAGGTGCTGAAAGGCGTCTTGATGCAGCAGTTCGAGCCGGGGATCGTCGAACGAACCGCGATGGAAAGTGGCCAGGTGCTCGCGGCATAGCGCCACGACCTCGGCGTCGATGTCCACCATGACGACGCGCCCGACGGACCGATGGGCGAGCACCTCGCGAATGGTGGCGCCCTCACCGCCGCCGGCCACGAACACCCGGCGCGGGTCCGGGTGCGCGATCATGCAGGGCTGGACCAGCGACTCGTGGTAGACGAACTCGTCCAACTCCGTGGACTGGGTCTTGTCGTCCAGAACGAGGGATCTACCGAAGCAGGCCGTGTCCTGGATGGTGACCGACTGGTAGGGCGTTCGGCCGGTGTAGACGACCGCGTTCACGAGCTCAGCCTGCAGCAGGTCCGGTGTGATGTACTCGTAGTGCCAGTCGCCGCCGGAGGGCGGAGCGATTCCCCCCGCCATCAGACGGCTGCCGTGGTGGTTTCCGAGATCGGGCCGCGCCTGAGCTCGGTTATCGACGGGTTTTCACAGCGCAGGCGCCCTATGATAAGGTCCGCGGCCTTCCGGGGCAAAAAGATCCTGCCGCAAGTGAAGATGTCCACCGCGGCATATCCGTGCTCGGGCCAGGTGTGGATGCATAAATGCGACTCGGCGATGGCGACGATCCCGGTGACGCCGCGCGGATCGAATTTGTGAAATGACTGGCCGACGATGGTGGCGCCCGCCTCGATGGCCGCTCCGATCATCGCTCCCTCTATGTGGTCGATATCATCCAGAAGCTCTTTGTCGCACTCGCCCAACTCGAGCAGCAAGTGTGTCCCTAAAGCCTTCAATCACCGGGCCTCCATGAATGGTTCGTGCTCCTCATCCGCAGAGCAAAATTATACAACAAGCAACACAGCCGGTATAGGCCGTGGGCGGTGCGGGGGGGCCTTTTCAAAGTCCGATAGCTGGCGATGGTGCAGGCGGTTCGACAGGCTCACCACGGACGTGGAACGCCTATTCGTTCGTCCTGAGCATATCGAAGGACTTGTCAGCGCTCACTAAGCGAATGCCCTGAGATGCGGACGCCTTGTTGACACCATCGCCGCGCCGCACTACACTCGCGGTGATTCGGGGTGGAGAGAGGGATGGCGGCCTCATGACGGGCATTGGTCTCCTTGGATGCGGTGCGATAGGCCGAGAGATCGCCGGAGCAGTTCGATCCGGCGAGGCGGGCGGCGCCTTCCTGGTTGTGCTCTTCGACCAAGACCTGAGCGTGGCGAGATCCCTCGCCGGCGATCTCGATTTCTCCGGACCTGTCACGGATTCTGTGGACCGGCTGTTGTCGGCGCCGGAAGTGGAGATGGTCGTCGAGTGCGCATCCCCGCACGCCGTTCGCGCTCACGCCGAGACCGTGCTGGCTCATGGCAAGCACATGCTGTTGATGAGTTCAGGGGCGCTGACCAATGCTGGACTCAGCCAGAGGCTGGCGGCCCTTGTCCAGGAGCGCGGGGTCCGGCTCATCGTACCGTCGGGCGCCATTGGCGGCATCGACGCCATCCGGGCGGTGAAGGGCCGGCTGGATGAGGTCACACTGACGACGACGAAGCCGGCGCGCGGTCTGCGTGGCGCGCCGGGATTCAGGGCGTGGGAGTCAAAGGAGATCACCGAGCCGCAGATCGTTTTCGAGGGGTTCGTGCTGGAGGCGGTCAAGCTCTTCCCGGCCAACGTCAACGTCGCCGCGACGCTGAGCCTGGCCGGTATCGGCGCAGAAAAGACGAGGGTCGTGGTCGTGGCCGACCCGCGGGCGACCCTCAACCGGCACGAGGTGGAGGCCAGAGGCGACTTCGGCGTCCTGCGGTTCCAGATGGAATTGCGCCCCCACGAGCGGAACCCGCGGACCAGCACCCTGGCGATAGCGTCGGCGATCGAGGCCCTGCGAGCCGCCTGCTCCTCCGGGATCGAGATCGGTACGTAGGGCAGGGGACTAGCCCCGTTTTTTCGACCTCTCGATCTTCGCCCATGAATCCCGCAGGGACACGGTCCGGTTGAACACGAGCGCCTCCGGGGTGGAATCGATGGAGTCTACGCAGAAGTAGCCCTGCCTCTCGAACTGGTAACGGCTGCCCGGGGTGGCGCCGGCCAGGCTCGGCTCGACCTGGCACGAGGACAGGGTCACCAGCGAGTCCGGGTTAAGGACGATACCGGTCTCCCCGCCTTCCTGCTCGCTTGCGTCGCCCTGTTCCTCCGAGGGAAACAGGTGGTCGTAGAGGCGTACCTCCGTCTCGAGGGCATGGTCTGCCGAAACCCAGTGGATCGTACCCCTGACCCTGCGGCCGTCCGGCGCCTGTCCTCCCCTGGTCGCCGGGTCGTAGGTGCATCGCAGCTCGATCACCTCGCCGGTCTGCTTGTCCTTGACGACATCGGTGCAGGTAATGAAATAGCCGTATCGCAGCCGTACCTCGCGTCCCGGCGCCAGCCGGTAGAACTTTCGGGGCGGGTCCTCTAGAAAGTCCTCTCTCTCGATATACAGCTCCCGGGAGAACGGGACCTTTCGGGTTCCCATCGCGGCGTCCTCCGGATTATTGACGGCGTCCAACTCCTCCACCTGACCCTCTGGGTAATTTTCGATGACCACCTTGAGGGGACGCAGGACCGCCATTACGCGGGGCGAGCGCTTGTTCAGGTCTTCGCGGACGCAGTGCTCCAGCAGGCCGAACTCCACGGTGTTCTTCCGCTTCGTTACCCCGATTCGGGCGCAAAAGGTCCTGATCGCCTCGGGGGTGTAGCCACGCCTCCGCATGCCCGACAGGGTCGGCATCCTCGGGTCGTCCCATCCGCTCACGTGTCCCTGCTCGACCACCTCCAGAAGCCTGCGCTTGCTCAACACGGCGCGGTCGAGGTCAAGGGGGGCGAATTCGATCTGCCGCGGGTGATAGATCTCCAGCGCGTCGAGGAGCCAGTCGTAAAGCGGCCTGTGGTCCAGGTACTCGATCGTGCAGATTGAGTGGGTGACACCCTCGATGGAGTCGGACTGGCCGTGGGCGAAGTCGTACATCGGGTAGATGCACCATTTGTCGCCCGTGCGGTGATGGGGAAGATTCAGGATGCGGTAGATGACCGGGTCCCGCAGGTTCAGGTTGCCCGACGCCATGTCGATCTTGGCGCGAAGGATCCTTTCGCCGGGCTCGAACTCTCCGGCCCGCATGCGGTCGAACAGGTCCAGGTTCTCCTCGACAGGGCGGTCGCGGTCCGGGCTGTTTCTGCCCGGCTCCGTCAACGTGCCGCGATACTCTCTGATCTCGTCGGGACTAAGGTCGCAGACATAGGCTTTGCCCGCCTGTATCAGCGTGACCGCATACGCGTAGAACTGGTCATAGTAGTCGGACGCGTAGTACAGGTGCTCGCCCCAATCGAACCCAAGCCATCGAATGTCTTCCTGCTGCGATTCGACGTACTCCACCTCCTCCTTGGCCGGATTGGTGTCGTCGAATCGAAGGTGGCAGACCCCCCCGTTCTCGGAGGCGATGCCGAAGTCGAGGCAAATAGCCATGGCATGGCCGATGTGGAGGTAGCCATTCGGCTCCGGCGGAAACCTGGTCACGACGCGGCCGTCGAATTTCCCCGTCGCCAGGTCCTCGGCCACAATGCTGCGCACGAAGTCGTGAGGGCGTACGTCCGTCGAGGATATGTCCTTCGCGGTCCTCTCTATCATGGAAGTGCCACACTGCCTGCTATCGCTACGCCGCCTGTGAACGGCAGACTTCCAGGGGCCCTCACTCGCACAGGCCCCACGAAGCAGCGACCTCGCGGGTGATCCGTGCGAGGTCGTCCGAGGTCTCGTCGTGGCATGGCTTGATTACCTCGAAGGTCCAGGGGCCCGGGTAGCTCACGTCGGACAGAGCGAGTAGCGCGGCGTCCCAGTCGAGGCCGCAGTGCGTCGGGATCCGGTGGTCGCCGTTCTCCACGTCGAAGTCGACATCGTGCAGGTGCGTGCCCCGCAGGCGCCGGCCCGCGGCGTGGATCTCCTCCGCCGGGTCCATCCTGAGTATCCCCACGTGGCCGATATCGAGCACCAGCCCGAGGCGGTCCTCCGGATAACCGTCGACCAGCGGTCTTAGCTCCCGCATCGTTAGATAAGGGTAGTCGCAATGATACGGCAGATTCTCGAGGTTGATCCTGACCCCCGCCGCCTCGGAGGCAGCCATCAGGCCGTCGAGAGAGCGCCCAACGGCATCCCGGATCAGCCCCGGTACGGTCGAAGCGTCCGCGTCCGGCACGAAGAGCGGATTCGGGACTGGATGAACGACGATGTCGGTGGCGCCGATCGCACCCGCGAAGTGGATGAATCTCTCAAGTACGACCAGATTGTTCCGCCGCCAGTCCTCTTCGGGCGCGCCGAGAGTGATACGCCCGGCGGGTGCATGGACAGTCCTGGCTCGAAGGCCGCGGCTTTCGAGCTGCCCGCGAAAGGCGGTGAGCGCCCGTCCCGTGGGCGGCGCCGCGACGTGCGGGTCCTGTCCCTGTATCTCTACCTGCGGGAACCCCGCCGAAGCGACGGCATCCAAAGCCGCCTCGATTCCGCGGTCACGGAACCCGGCCGTCGAGTAGCTGGTGTCGTCCATGGGTCGGCGCCTCCTCTTTGTCTTCGCCGAG
>CAZJDV010000006.1:11556-19068 GCA_964544865.1 uncultured Dehalococcoidia bacterium
AACTCAGTAGAAAAGTCCGGCAAACGCAACGCCGCGATCCCGGCTGGACTGAACGCCCGTCCCCCTCTACCGCTGCGCCGGCGGTGTCGCATCAGGCATGTAGTCCGCGACCTCGTCGATGACCAGCACGCCGTTCTCCTCACGATACGACACCGTCACCCGCAGACCTTGAAGCATATGCTCGCGCAAGTGGGACGGTGAATAACCCTTGTACGCACCGCCCTGAAAATCCCAGGTCACACCCGACTTGTCCCGCACGGTGAGCACGTCGATCTGAGTCAGCGACCTCGCGGTCACATTGAGGACTACGCCGCTCACGAACGGAATATCGGTCGCTTCGTCCGCGCCGCTGCAGGCCAGGATTCCGGCAAGTAGCACGGCGGCGAATGTCGCGGCGGCCAGAAGGTGTGTTCGCATTGGAGCTATTTCCAGTCCCTATTTGCGGCTCACAGGTATGGCGGACCGTCCATGGGAGCCGGGGTGCATCGTAAATCATATCGCAAACGCGCCCCTTCACACGAGAGAACATTTGTACTATTATACTTGTAATTCGGTGTGAGGTCCGGAGATTCGCTAAACGAATCATCAAAACATGTACCGACTTTCGATTGACTATTGGACAATACCATATATAAGGTTGGTGTCAACGGAGGTAGAAGATGGACAGAGCAAAACTATCGGCAGCAATCGTCGTCGTCATGGCGTTGGCAACCCTCCAATGGGGACCCGACCGGGTCGCATCGGCGGACTCTCAATATTCACGCCACTTGGCCGTCCTCGTGGCGGACGTGGGAGCAATGGGCCATTCCGAAGGTGGCGCAGACCTGGCCGGCTCGTTCATCAGCATGCTTGCAGCTCTGCGGGACGACCAGCTTTTCATGTTCATGAATGTCGACAATCCCTCGCAAGTGCTGGGCCCGTACCGGATGTCGGACCCGGAGTACCCGGGTATTCAGAGCGAGATCGATGCGCGCCTTACCTGGCCCGTGGGGGACAAAGGTGGAGGGATTTCGGACGCTCTGCTAGAGGCGCAATCGTTACTTAATCAGGAAAGGGGAATGGCCGGTTCCCAGGTCTACGTGATCACGGGCGACGCGCCCTGGATCGACTTCGACCGGCTGTCATCACAGCTCTCGCCACTTGTGAACAGATTCAGGGAGCAGGGCTGGATACTCAACGGCGTCAGCCTGCCGGGCGCCTCCCCCGAGGCGCTGGATTTCCTCAACGGGATCTCCAATAACTCAGGCGGACAGTTCACCGAGCTTTCCTCGGCCGAGGGACTCAAGGACGTGGCCGACACCATTCTCAGCCAGGGCGCCATGGGCTCGCTGACGGGGCTTGGCAGCCGTGTTCTGGTGTCGAGCGAGTTCATGAGCTCCGTGGTCACCATCGTCCCTGGTACGAGCGAGACCACAATCTTGCTTATCAGAGAGAACCCCGAGGGTTCACTGAAGCTGACAAACCCGTCGGGCTTCAGCGTATCCCCTCTCAACGTGGATGTGTCTCAACTGATCGAAATGCCCAATGCCGTGATGTGGAGGCTCAAGGACCCGGTGCCGGGCAATTGGAAGATCGATGCGCGCGACATGCGGGGATTGGTCTCGGCCTGGCAGTATTCCGCCAACAACTACACACTGGTGCTTATTCCGACGGCGCCAGTACCCCTCGGCCAGCCCACGCCGCTGGTGGCATATGTCAGCGAGGGAGACCGCGCCGTGGTACTCAAGGATGTTCGGCTCTACGCGAATATCACGATACCCGATGGCGCCCGGATAGTCATAGAGATGACGGATGACGCCGCTGGAACCGATGTGGCGGCCGGGGACGGCAACTACACGATGATGCTCCCTCCGCTGCGGGTGGAGGGTGGATACAAGGTCGAGTTGGAGATGGCCTGGCTCAATTACAACCACAGGATCTCCGCGCTGACCGGCTTCGAGGCCCGGATCTACCCGGAGATGAGCGTCGACCTGGCCGGTATCGAGGACATTCAACCCGGTGTGAGGACCAGGGTGACCACCGTGGTCGTCCACGTCGACGGTGAGCCTTATCCGGTCGCTCCCGAGCAGGTGGCCGTGATCCTGAACTCGACCTCCGGACTGGAGGCCGAGGTAGAGGTCGTACCAAGGCGCGTCTACGGAGACGGTCCCGCTTTCGAGTACGAGGTGTTCCTGACGGTTCAGGACCACGGGCGTTATTCCCTGGCCTTCCGACTTGGCACCGAGTACTTGGGCAGGTTCTTCTCCCTCACCACTGAGTCCATGGCCATAATCTCCCAGCCGCCGCCGACTCTAATTCGGGAGGTGGAGCAAGTCGTGGCTGAGGTAGCGCCCCCTGTCGTGGCCGCTAGCGCCCTGCCGCCGTCTCCCGCTCCGACCCTGCAGAACACGTCGTCGTTCCCATTGCTGGTGGTCTGGATTCCAATCATCGTACTTGTTATATTGGGAGCGATCGCCTCGTACCTTCTTACGCGCACCAAGCCCTACGGCTTCATCTACAGCGACAGCGACGAGCCGCTGGTAGACTTCGCCGCCGTCAGACGCCACCCGATTGTGGACCTGGTGCGGCGGAGCACGATCAGCGGCAAGGACCTGGACCTACCCGGACTGGAGGGGGTTGTATTCCGTTTCGCCAAGGGCAAGATACGCCTCAGCAACCGCGGCGACCAGCCGACGGTCCGAGTCAACAACCAGCCTCTAATCGGTGACGCGGCCATTGAGGACCGGACCTGGATCGGCACCGGAGGCAAGCTGTACACGTTCCTGGACTCGGCGCGCGCTTTACAGGAGGGGGCCGGAGCAGACTAACCCGCCCCCGAACGAACATGCTTTACAGCAGACGGCCCGCACACGCGGGCCGTCTTTATTGTTATGCAACTTGAGCCGCGCCGGGCGCCTCGTCCAGGCGCCGGCCTGGTAATGGGAGAGAAAACCCGCCTACTCCTCGGTAATAACGATCGTCGTGATAGCGTCCCCAGGGGTCCTCGCGGTACTGGGGTCTCGAACGGAAATGGCGCTCACCACGTCCATGCCCTGTATCACCCTGCCAAACACGGTGTGGCAAGACTCAGCGGCGCAGTTCTTGGGGCTCCCGTCGGGGTTGTTGCCGTCCAGATTGGGAGTCGGCACGAAGGTGATGAAGAACTGGCTGCCGTTCGTACCCTTCCCGCTTCTTATGCCGGCGTTCGCCATTGAGAGCGTTCCGGCCGTGTCATGGCGCCGTAGCGGGCTCGGCTCGTTGTTGAAGGTGTATCCCGGGCCGCTTGTGCCCGTGCCGGTCGGGTCGCCCCCCTGGGCCATGAAACCCGCGATGACCCGGTGGAAGGTAATGCCGTCGTAGTAGCCGTCCCTGGCCAGGAAGACGAAGCTATTGACGGTCACCGGCGCCTCTTTGGGGTAGAGCTCGACGACGAACTCGTCGC
The DNA here is from genome assembly GCA_964544865.1 of uncultured Dehalococcoidia bacterium. Lineage (GTDB taxonomy): Bacteria > Chloroflexota > Dehalococcoidia > Lucifugimonadales > CAJWER01 > CAZJDV01. Next base: position 14,978 of record CAZJDV010000006.1, read on the forward strand.
CCTTCGCCATCTGGAATATCGCCGTATACTTCTTCTCCGGGTCTATGGTCATCGGTGGCGGCGCAGAGTATTGCTTGATGGTAGTCTCCTCCTCTTCGGTAATTATGATCGTCGTGATGGCGTCCCCGGGGGTCCTTGCGGTACCGGGGTCTCGGATGGAGATGGCGTTTACAACGTCCATTCCTTGAATCACCCTGCCGAACACGGTGTGGCAAGACTCAGCGGCGCAGTTCTTGGGGCTCCCGTCGGGGTTGTTGCCGTCCAGATTGGGAGTCGGCACGAAGGTGATGAAGAACTGGCTGCCGTTCGTACCCTTCCCGCTTCTTATGCCGGCGTTCGCCATTGAGAGCGTTCCGGCCGTGTCATGGCGCCGTAGCGGGCTCGGCTCGTTGTTGAAGGTGTATCCCGGGCCGCTTGTGCCCGTGCCGGTCGGGTCGCCCCCCTGGGCCATGAAACCCGCGATGACCCGGTGGAAGGTAATGCCGTCGTAGTAGCCGTCCCTGGCCAGGAAGACGAAGCTATTGACGGTCACCGGCGCCTCTTTGGGGTAGAGCTCGACGACGAACTCGTCGCCCTTCGCCATCTGGAATATCGCCGTATACTTCTTCTCCGGGTCTATGGTCATCGGTGGCGGCGCAGAGTATTGCTTGATGGCGGCGTCTTGGGCTGGCTTGTCCGTAGGCTCGGCGGTTGGTCCGGGCTGCGCCGCGGCGGCCTGGCCTGCAGCAGTGGTTGGGAACCCCGCCGGCTCGGTCGTTTCCTGCTCTTCGCCGCCGCACCCAAGTATGGCCGCCGTGACGGTGAACCCCGCGAGTATCAGTGCGTACCAGGTGTATCTCCTGAACATTGGTAGTGCTGGACCTGCCTTTCTGCCGGTGGACGTGCCTCGATGGGGCCGGCCTCGCGAACTCCAGAAATCCCATCGGACGGCGAGACATATTCTACAGCCAAACGGCCGTCCGCGCCAGACGCATGCCGTCGATGCTGCGCTTGAGCCGAATTGTGAGGCAGTGCGGGCCGTGCTATCTTGACATTGGCTTCACATATGGAGGAGGTAGAGCGATGGCGGCAGCCCGCCGATTGCACGCTGTAGCAGGCCAGTTTGAGGTCCAAGGGCTATCACGTTCATACGGAGTGAGGATTGACGTGCCGCGGAGAGCAGACTTGTGACTTCTGAAGAGGTTGCAGGGTACCCGAAGATGATTCTAGGGTATTCGCCCACCCCGACGATGAGGCGTCCGGCACTGGCGGGACCATGGCCCGATACGGTGAAGAAGGTGTCGAGATCCACGTAGTCACCGCCGCCAGGGGAGAGCAAGGCGCCCTCGGCACGGGAAGCCAGGTCGTGGCCAGGCTGGAGCTACCCGCTGTGAGGGAGTCCGAGCTGCGTTTCACACTCGTGTTTCTCGGCGCTCATCCACCAGAGTTCCTGGGCTACCGCGATGGGGAGTTGGAGCAAGCAAATCTTTCGGAGCTGGCCGGCAAGGTGCTGTCCCATATGGAGAGGGTGCGGCCCGATGTCGTGATTACGTTCGGCCCCAGAGGAATAACGGACCACGGGGACCACAAGATGGTACACAGCGCCACGGGGAGGCGTTTCACCAGTATCGCGCCGCCAACGAAGTCGACCCGAGGCTCATGTACTTCGCTATCCCCAAAGAAATGATAGAGCAGTTCGACGTCGAACAGGACGGCCCCGAGGTGGAGCCGACTATCCTGATCGACATCTCAGGCTACCTCGGCGTCAAGATCAAGACGTTCCGAATGCACAATTCCCAGGAGGATGTCCAGGACGCCGACATGGTGCAGGATGGGCGCTACGGCATCGAGGGGTTCCACCAGGCCTACTCTCCGGTCACCGGCGGCGTGGTCTCCACGGGTTTCTGGGATTGATCGGCCGGCTCCGCCCGGACCCTACATCCCCAGGGCGTCGTAGCTGACGGCCATGATACTGGCGGCGTCGATCTCGTACTCGCTGTAAAGGTCCTCGGGACTGCCCGATTGCCCGTACCTGGTCACGCCCAGCGGGAACGTCGGAGTCGCCAGCGCGCCGCCGATCCATGCCAGCGCATGGGGGTGTCCGTCGACGACAGTCACCGCGGGGACGTTTCGCTCAGTCAGAGGGATCACGTCTGACATGAACGGCACCCCTTTGGGCGCCGAGCGCACAGCGGCGTGCACGGACGCCTGGAAGCTGCTGTACAGGGGGCCGGGGCCGGTCACGTTGATGACGTTGGCGAACACTCCTTCTTCCAGTAGCTGCCGGCTAGCCTCGATGGCCACCGGGACCATCGCGCCACAGGCGAAGACGTGGACCACGTTCCGGCCCGGCACGTAGTCCGGCTCCTCCCTGCGGTCCACCAGCCTGTACGCCCCCGCGATAACCTGGCGCCTCAGCCGCTGAAGATCCTGGGGATCGGGCGGCACCTGGAACAGGGCCTGGTCCGCCGACTTTGTCGTCAAGCGTAGATAGGTCGACTCCTGACGGAGGCGGATTTTCTCCAGGGCCGAGAGTATGATCCACTCCAACTCCTGCCCGAAACAGGGCTCGTAGAATGCCAGATCGGCAAGCTCCACACCGATGGACGGAGTCACCTGAGACTGGTGAGAGCCGCCCTCCGGACCAAGTGTGACGCCGGACGGTGTTCCCACCACGATGTACCGGGACCCGGAGTAGACGCTGAGCATGAATGCGTCCAAGCCGCGGCGCACGAACGGGTCGTAGAGGGTGCCGATCGGGAACAGTAGCTCGCCGGTCATCTCGTAGGAAAGCCCCAGCTGGCCAAGGCATGTGAAAAGGTTGTTCTCCGATATTCCTAGCTCAATGTGCTGGCCCTCCGGTGCCTCCACCCACTGTAACGACCTTTGCACCTCTTCTTGCGGGACGGATCCGCTCTCGGACTTGGACCAGACGCCCGCCCTGTTGATCCAACCGCCGAGATTCGTGGAGCTGGCGACATCTGGACTCACAGTTACCAGCCTCTCGTGCAGCTTCGGGTATCTCCTCGATACCTCGGTGAGGACCTGGCCGAAGATTTGCTGGGTGGAGCTGCTGCCTCTGTATGTCCGATTGAATCCCTCCGGTATCTCGATTTCCGGCGGGGCGCTGTCCTCGTCGTTCTGCAACTGAAGCCGGTGCCCCGTGTCCAGGCAGAGAAGGCCCGCATGGGTATCGGAGCCGAGCCTCGACCAGACCTCGCTCTCATCGATGCCAAGGGCCGACCTGACCTCTTCCATCTGCTCAGGATTGAGATTGGCCGAGTGGTTCTGCGGGTCGCCAATGGTCGGCAGCATCCAGCCCTTCAGGGTGAACGCGAACATCACGTTGGGACCATGGGCCAGGTCTACCTGCTCAAAGGCCTCTCGCAGCATCCCGAAGTCATGGCCCCCCAGATTTCTGAATAGCTCCTGAAGCTGGTCATCGCCCCAGCGGCCGATGAGCCGCGCCATGTCGTCGGGGTACTCGCTGGTGCGCGGCAGCCATTCGCGCAGGGTCGGTGCGTCGACCCTTAGCAGCCTCTGATATAGCTCGTTGGGCATCTCGTCGATGGAGGTCCGAAGCAGTTCGCCATTAGGTTCCTCATAGGCCGCCTGGAGTTTCTTGCCGTACTTGGCGTCGATGACTTTCCAACCGTTGGCCGCGAACATCTCCCTCCAGACCTTCACGCGAATGCCGGGGATGATGCGATCAAGGCTTTGCCGGTTGAGGTCGATTACCCACAGCACGTTGCTGATGTCGGAGAGGACCGGGTCGGCGATCGCCTCCCAGACGACTCCCTCGTCCAGCTCCGCGTCGCCCACCAGGCTGATGAATCGGCGGTCCAGACCGCTTCCGGGGGCGAGGTGGCTTCGGACGTACTCCTCCGTCATCCACGCGAAGATGGGCGCCACCGCGCCAAGCCCGATCGGGCCGGTCGCGAAGTCCACGCCGTCCGGGTCCTTCGTGCGGCTCGGGTAGGCCTGGAGGCCGTGGAACTGCCTGAGCGTCTTCAAATAGCTGGCGTCGAGGTTGCCGAGCAAGTACTGGATGGCGTGATATACCGGGGAGGCGTGGGGCTTCACGGAGATGCGGTCGCCGGACCTCATGTACT
>CAZJDV010000006.1:19078-67297 GCA_964544865.1 uncultured Dehalococcoidia bacterium
AAGTCATGATGGTGACCACGGAGGAGCTCGATGCCTGGTGGCCGCCGACCTTCAGGCCGCTGAGGTTGGGTCGCGCGGTGTTGGCGTAGTCCACCATATTGATGGAGAGCCAAAGCACTCTTTTTTGTATCTCGTGGAGCAGCTTGTCGCGGTCGCTCAGTGTCTTGACCGCCTGTGCCGCTTCGGTCGCCATGTCCGCCTCCACGCCCCTCGCCGTTAACGCCAGACTCGGGGCCTCTACGTGTGTTTTCACACACAGTATAGCACCCGCATAACGGGGCGGTGACGTGGGTTGATATGAGGACCTACGGGCCGTGTGCGGGATGTCGGCGCCTGGGACTGCTAGCCGGCGGGCGTGCCCCTGGCGTATTTGATGATGCCGTTGAGAGGTCGCTGGCTGGTGACCTCGAAGTACGCTATGTGCGGCCGATCGTCAGAGTCCAGCTTGAGAGACACAAGTTATCCCAGGGTGCCGGCCCTCGCTTCCACTACGCTTTCAAGCCCCATCCGGACCCGGCCCAGATCGCCAGCCTGAGCACCTTTTCGTCCGAGTAGACTATCCAGGGATCGCCCTGGCTGTCCACCACCACCGATGTGATGTTTCTGGCCCCGAGGAAACCGAACTCCAGATTGTCCAGAGTGTCCACCGGGAGAATCTCCCATTCGGTTTCTCCCAGTCCCCTGGTTGCATACTTGATGACACCGGATGACGGACTCTCCCGCTGCAGGTAGCTCAGGTGAAAGCACCCTTCCCCGTCGATCACCAGGGACGCGAACAGCCCGGTGTCCCCGTCGCTATCGATGGTGCTGATGCTCCATCCCGCATCCCTGCTGACCAGGAGCAGGTTTTTGCTCTTCCCCTCATAGTAGGAAATATGCGGGTTGCCGGCGGGATCCACGGCGATGGAGGTCGCCCACTTATATGTCAGGGGCGCGCTTCCGACGCTCTCCACCGTCCACTTTCCGGCATCGTCCCGGTAATAGTACTCGACGCCTGCACCATCGAACTCCACGGGGTCTATCGCGCTGATATGCGGACGGCCCTGAGCATCGACGGTTATCCTGGTGTCCCATCCGTCACGGCCTTCGTCGAGCATCGACTCGACCTGCCAGTCGCCGCCTGAGGCGGCCTGGATCGCGTGGACGGCATCACCGAGATCTGGCTGGGTGCTGGTGGTCGTGATAGGTCATGTGGGCCGTACCGTCGGGGCCGATGGCGATGTCAAGGGGGCCGTAGAAGTATCCTTCGGCCATGGTCGTGACCTCCCAAGAGTCGCCGCTGCGGACCGCGCTCCTCACGAACCCTGGCATGGCCTTCAGCATATGTGCGACGTATGGAACGTCATCACTTGTCAGCGCGAGGGCGGGCTTCGTGCCGGTGTCGATCTCTTCGATAAGCCATTCGTGTAATCCGGGCTCAGTGGCGTCGCTCGCGGCGGGCGCTGACTACGGAACCGCTTCCGGAACGGTCGTGGCCGTGGCTGCTCCCTGCGTGGATGCGGTGGGAACGGGAGCAGTTGAGACCTCCGAGGTCGGTATTGGAGTGCTGGTGGCTAGTTGCGGTGCGGCTGCAGCGGGCAGCGGTACGGTCGAGATCGGTGTTGGAGTGCTGGCCCCACCCCCCCACGCCGTCGCTATCACCACAATCAGGAGCACTAAACCGGATACAAAGTAACGACTGCCCAAGGATTTGGCACTGTGCAACACACTTCCTCCACTTCCCTGACGGTTCCAGTATCTGGGCGGCCCCGATCGATCCTTGGCTCTCTCGATGTTTGAAGCAAGGAAACTTGCAGGGGGTGCGTTTTCGGTCGGAGGGAGCGGCGATAATACGGGGGCGCGGAGGTTTGGAACGTCGCAGGGCGACGGCGGAGGAAGGATTCGGGCGCGAGGCCGGATGCGAGGTCTGGGTTTAGGCTCGTGATAGCTACGTAGTACGCTTACCTTCCCGGGCTCGTCAGGTAGGCGCGAGCCCAGCCGAGGCCCTCGACGGTCGTTGTGAGCGGCTTGTACTCGCAACCTATCCATCCCTCGTAGCCCATCTCGTCAAGGGCGCCAAGCAAGAACGGGTAGTTAATTTCACCGGTCCCAGGTTCGTTGCGGCCCGGGTTATCGGCTATCTGGATGTGGCGGATGGAGCCGAGGTTTGCCTCGATGGTGGGGGTCAGGTCGCCCTCCATGATCTGCATGTGATAGACGTCGTATTGCAAGTACAGGTTGGGGTACGCGACTTCCGCGATGATGGAGAGCGCCTGGTCGGTGTTTCGCAAGAAGAACCCAGGGATGTCGCGCGTGTTGATTGGTTCGATGAGCAGGCGTATCCCAGCGTCCTGGAGCTTTGACGCCGCGTATCGCAGGTTCGCCACGAAGGTCTGTCGCAGCGCGCCGCGCTCGGCGCCATCGGGTACGACGCCCGCGAGGCAGTTGACCTGCGGGCAGCCGAGGGCCGTCGCATACTCGATGGCCGCGCCGACACCTTCCTGGAACTCGCCGGTCCTGTCGGCCATACAGGCTATTCCGCGCTCGCCGCCGTCCCAGTCTCCCGCCGGCAGGTTGTGCAGCGCCTGGACCAGGTCGTTGGCGCGGAGCTTCTCTGCCAGCTCATCCTTGCCATATTCGTAGGGAAACAGGTACTCCACGGCGGAGAACCCGGCGTCGGAGGCCGCCTCGAACCGGTCCAGGAATTCTACCTCGTTGAACATCATCGACAGATTCGCGGCGAGCTTTGGCATGGTCTGCTCCAAGGAGTATGGCTGGCATCGAGCCCACGCGGCACGATCGCTTGCTGCCCCAATTATATTGGGTCTCATGGTGTCGTCAAGCGCGGCAGACCCATTGGTCCGTCAACGGAGCCGTGAGACAGTTTCCACCGACCTGCCCTGGGGCCGCCGAGGGGCGATGGCGGCTACGGATCACGCCGCTCTATGAACTCCAACCAGTTGCCCTCGGGGTCCCGCGCATAGCAGATGCCCGTTCTGCCACCGTCCGCCGTGTCCTTGTAGATCGGGGCGGTGACGAACTCGATACCTATGCCGGTAAGCCGCTGGTGGAGCGCCGCAAGGTCGTCCACGTTGAAGCAGACGTGGGCCGCGCCGAGTTGGTGTCTGTCCAGGTATCCACCCGGGCTAGGAGGGCCGATGTAGTGGACTAGCTCCAGGAGATGCCCGCCCCCAGGCATGCCAACGAACACCAGCCTTCGCCGCGCGCCCGCTATGCCGGTGTGGTCCCCGCCGGACGGGGCGATGCTGTCTACCTCCCGCACGACCGACAAACCCAGCGCATCGCGGTAGAACCCGACCACCCTGTCGAGGTCTTTCACGACGATGCCGGAGTGGTTGAAGCTTGTGACCATGCCTGCCTCCTCGATAAGTGTGTGCCGAGGAGCCGAGTGTAGTCGAGGCTGGCGTTTGTTGCAAGGAGCGGCAGGGGCGGGCGGTCAAGACTCGGATGTCCTGCCCGTTCAGGGATATTGCCAATCGGCGCGGCGGCGGTGTATCCTTCTCATGTCATGGACACATCACGAATCATAGAATCCCCATTCTCCTGGGCTGTCGTCGGCTTCGTCGTGGGTGTGGCCCTGGGGGTAACGGCGCTGTCCGTCTGGATTCTCGCCGCCGGCTTCGGCTTATACCTGATATTCCTCAGCTCCCGCGGGCCGGCCAAGCACGAGACGGAGGGCTGGCTGTTCGCCGCGGGCCCCGCGTTCATGATGAGCTGGATGCTCGGCTTCGTCGTTCGCGGCATCGTCGGTATCGGCTCGACCGGCATCTGACCAACTCGCAGCCGTGTTTCCTACCTGCCCGCCAGATTCCTGACGGAATCCGTCCCGCACCAGACCTGGCTCGCTCTCGCCTGCATTGTTTCCGTACGGGCCCCCAGCTATATTTTCATGGCGGTGCTAGGCAAGAGAGTCGTTGCCGACCCTTCTCACGATCTTGCCAGCGGCGTTGATGTGGTGGGTGGCCTCCGTTTTGGCGTCGTTCTTGGCCATGACCTCGTGGATGGCGGCGTCGACCAGACTGGGGTCCAGGCGCAGCATGGTGCCGATGGCCACGAATAGGACGTCGGTGGCCTCGCTGGCGACCCGCTCCGATCCCTCGTGCAACAGGGCGTCTTGAAGCTCTCTCACCTCTTCTTCCTGAATCGGTATCCGGCTCAGGAGCTCTTCCTGAGTGGAGGGTCCGGCCAGGCCAAATCGTTCGTGGAACGCCTCCACACATCGTGCCAGGTCGGCGACACGCTCGGCTATCAACTTGCTGCTTCTCTCTTGCATATCACCGCCTGAATCCGGTTGGGGTTGACGGGGCATACTATTCTGGGGAGGGGCGAGGCGAAGTATCTGAGGTGGGTCGCAGGTTTCCACATTGTCCGTGTCGCATGGCCCCAGCCGCCCCAGATTCTTCGCTTCGCTCAGAGTGACATTCGTGAAATCCGTGCGTGCACGTTTTTAACAACCGAACGCCGCATGGCTCACCCGGTCTCCCCAACATCATTCCTCTTTGGCTCGGCACTCTCCGCGGACTCTGCGATTAGATGCCCGCGTTTACGGCCCGCCGAACACCACGCCGCCGGTCTTCAACAGGCGCATGGCCTGCTCGGTCGCGCCAGCGACCAGTTCGGCCGCCCCGTCGATGGCCTCGTCGAGTCTCATCGGTCCGGGGGTGATGGCTAGCGCGGCGTCGATGCCGTGGCCGTGCACATCGGTGAATCCCTTGCCCAGCGAGCCGGATATCCCGATGACCGGTATTCCCCTGGCCTTCGCCATCCGCGCGACGCCGATGGGCGCCTTGCTGTACACCGTCTGAAAGTCCATCGAGCCCTCGCCGGTGATCACCAGGGCCGCTCCCTCCAGGTGGCTGTCGAAAGCTACGGTTTCCAGGACGATGTCCACGCCGGGGCGGAGCTGTCCGTCCAGGAACGCCATCATGCCCGCACCGAGCCCGCCCGCGGCGCCCGAACCTGGAACGTCGCTGACGTCCGCCCCCATGTCCCGTTTGGCAACCTCGGCGAAATGGGCCAGTGCCGTGTCGAGCTGCGCCACCATATCAGGCGTGGCCCCCTTCTGCGGACCGTACACCGCGGACGCACCTTCAGGTCCGGTGAGAGGATTGTTGACATCGCAGGCGACCAGGAACACGGCCTCCCGTGTCCGGGGGTCTATCCCGGACACGTCGATGCGGTCGAGTCGGGCAAGGGCCGCGCCTCCGAACGGCAGGCAGGCCCCGTCTCGGTCAACCAGCCTTGCCCCCAAAGCCTGTGCCATGCCGGCGCCCGCGTCGTTGGTGGCGCTGCCTCCGATTCCGAGGATGAACCGCCTGAATCCGGCGTCCAGTGCCTCGCGGATCATCTCACCGAGCCCGTAGGTGGTGGACTCCAAAGGGTTGCGTCTATCCAGGGGGACCAGGGCCAGCCCGGACGTCCGGGCCATCTCGATGACCGCGGTCTTGCCGCCACCTATCGCGCCCCAATCGGCGGCGACAGGCTCCCCCATGGGGCCGGTAACCTCTACCGTCCGAATCTCTCCACCGGAGGTCTCTACGAGAGTTTCCAGCGTTCCGTCGCCGCCGTCGGCCGCGGGCACTAGCACGGTCTCGGCCTCCGGCTCGACGCGAAGGACACCTTCCCTCATCGCCCGGGCGACCTCGGGCGCGTAGATGCTTCCTTTGTAGCTGTCCGGTGCGATCACGATCTTCATTGGCGTACGTCCGCTCGACGAGGGATGCTGGGCGGTGTTACGAGGCACCGTGATTATATACTACCTGTGACAATCGGGACGAGGGCACCTGGCCTGCGAACACCGCCTCTGATAAAATCATGCGGCGCTCGCATAGGAGGGGAGCCGATAATGACGATGTCCGTTGAAAATCTGAAGGCGGCGGCATGCGCCGAGATCGATCGCCGTGGCGGTGACGCCGTTCGGGCGGCGAAGCAAATTCTCAAAATTCCAGAGCCGGGGTTTCGCGAGCGAAAAACCTCGGGGCTTGTGGCGAAGATGTTTCGCCAGATCGGCGTGCCCTTCCAGGACGGCATCGCCCTCACCGGCCTGAAGGGGGTGCTGAAGGGTGGCGGCGCGGGGCCGGCGGTCGCCGTGATCGGGGAGCTGGACTCGCTCATTGTCCGGGGCCACCCCCACGCGGACCCTGCCACCAGCGCCGCCCACGCGTGTGGCCACCACTGCCAGATCGGGTCGATGCTTGGCGTGGCAATCGGCCTGAAGGCCGCAGGCGTTATGGAGGGCCTGTCGGGCAGTGTCGCCCTGATGGCCGTGCCTGCCGAGGAGTACATCGAGATCGGGTACCGCGACGAGCTCCGCCGCGCGGGGCGCATTGAGTTCTTGGGCGGCAAGCCCGAGTTCATCCGTCTGGGCGCTCTTGACGACGTGGATATGGCGATGATGACCCACACCATCGCTGGGTCAGGGGACGCCAAGTTCAAGATCGGCGGGACCAACAACGGTCTCGTGGCCAAGTTAATAAAGTTCACGGGCACTGCCGCCCATGCCGGGGCCGCCCCCCATGCGGGGACGAACGCCCTCAACGCCGCCATGATCGCCCTGTCCGCCATTCACGCCCAGCGAGAGACCTACCGGGACGAAGACACCATACGAATCCACCCGATCATCACTCACGGCGGCGTGGCGGTCAGCTCCGTGCCCGCGGACGTGCGGATGGAAACCTTCGTGAGGGGCAAGACCATCGCGGCCTTCACGTCGGCCGGCCACAAGGTAGACCGCGCGCTGAGGGCCGGGGCGATGGCGGTGGGCGGCAGCGTCACGATAACGACGCTGCCGGGGTACCTGCCGATTCAGTCGGAGCCGGCCATGCTGGAGCTGCACCGGTCCAATGCGGCGGCGCTGGTGGGTGCGGAGAATATAGTGGCGCTACAGCATCGCACGGGCTCCACGGACATGGGAGACCTCTCGCAGATCATGCCCGTCATCCATCCCTATGTGGTCGCGGCGTCCGGCAACTCCCACGGCAATGACTATCTCATAGACGACTACGACCTCGCCGTCCTGACGGCAGCCAAGGCGATGGCCATGACCGTCATCGACCTGCTCGCCGAAGGTGCTCGTAGAGCCCTGGATATCAAACGAAGCTACAAAGAGCCCATGAACAAGAGCGGGTATCTGTCGCTGATGCGCGGCATGCTCAAAGAGCAAACGTTCGAGGAATAGCGCGTCGCGTACGGCGACCGTTGCCATCTCATTTTTTGCGAGCGCGTCTCAGCGATGAGTTGGGGTAGTCCAGACGGGGAACGCCCCTGGCTGGTGCGCGGAACAGCGATTATTCGGGGGAGTCCAGAGGGAGCACCCCCTCTGGTGGGAGCCTGGGGGTATCCCCCGGCGAAGGGGAGTGAAACAGGGAAGAGGCTCGGCCGGCATGGGCCAGGTGAAAGAAGGAGAGATGGCCGATACTTACGAGCTGAAAGTTAGAGCTCAGGCCGCCATAGACCGGCGGGGGGACTGGCTGGCCTCAGTTGTTGATGCCATCAGACGCAGCCCGGAGCTGGGGTTCCGGGAGGTCGAGACCTCACGGCTCGTCAGCCAGAAACTGACGGAGCTCGGTGTCGGGCACGCCAATGGGATCGCGTTGACCGGAGTCAAGGGATACCTGGAGGGCCGCGGCGGGGGCCCGGCTATCGCGATCATCGGGGAGCTGGACGCGCTCAGGGTTCACGGCCATCCTGACTCAGACGCGGTGACCGGTGCGGCACATGCCTGTGGACATAACTGCCAGATAGGGATGATGCTTGGGGTGGCCGTAGGCCTGTCGGCGCCCGGAGTACTGGACGCCCTGTCGGGCAGGGTGGCCCTGATGGCGCTGCCAGCGGAGGAGTTCGCCGACGTTGAGCATCGATGGCGGCTGCACGAGGCGGGAAAGCTGGGGTTGATGTCCGGCAAGCAGGAATTCATTCGCCTGGGCGTGTTCGACAACGTGGACATGGCGATGATGGTGCATACGTCGGCCAGCGCCCGGGACGCCAGGTTCTCGGTGGGGGGCACCAGCAACGGCCACCTGGTGAAGCATGTGACGTTTCTGGGGAAGGCCGCCCACGCCGGCAGTTCGCCCCATCGCGGAGTGAACGCCCTGCAGGCCGCTCTCGTGGCTCTCAACGCGGTCAACGCCCAGCGCGAGACGTTCAGAGACGAGGACGTCATCCGGCTTCACGGAATACTCACCGAGGGCGGGACAGCCGCCAACTCGACTCCGGCGGAGGTTCACTACGAAGGACGGGTGCGGGGCGCGACCCTGGATGCCATCGAGGACGCCAGCCGGAAGGTGGACCGGTGTCTGCGGGCGGGGGCCCTGGCACTGGGAGCCAAGGTCAAGATAGTGACCATTCCGGGGTACCTGCCGATGGTCCACGACGAGACGCTGATGGACGTGTTCAGGGAGAACGCGGTGGCCCTGGTGGGGCAGGGGAGTTTTAAGCGGCACTCCGGCGAGCGCGTCAGGGGCGGCTCCACCGACATGGGGGACCTCAGCCACATTATGCCGGTGATCCACCCCTACACCGGAGGCGCCACGGGCATGGGCCACGGCATCGACTACATCATCAACGACTTCGAGCAGGCCGTCATCAATCCGGCGAAGGCCATGGCCATGGTGGTCATCGACCTTCTGTCCGCCGGCGCAGCGAAGGCCCACGAGGTCCTCGCGAAGAGTTCTCCCCGCATGACCAGGCGAGAGTACCTGCGCCTGCAGGAGAAGCGGTTGAAGGTGGAGGAATACGAGGGGAAGTAGGGAGCGCCACTGCTTGTCGCCCGAGCGGAGCGAAGGGTTTGGGGCGGGTTTCGGTCGCTTGCGTCTCTCCCAGCGCCGTCAATACCTTCGTCCCCGGTCGTCTCGTTATCGGTCCTCTTCGAGACGCTTGCCCATGCTAACGACGTCGTCGATCGAATATCCGATGCTCTTATAGAACTCGATCACATCGGCGTTGGAGCTTCTGATTTACAGGTTGGTTTTTGGGCATCCCTGGGCTCGCACGCGTACTTCCGCATCCACCATCATGCGTCGCCCGAACCCGCTTTTCCACCAGTCCGGGGCGACAGCCAGATAGTTGATCCAGCCACGATGGCCCTCGTATCCCGCCATGACCGTGGCCACCAGCCGGTCGCCCACCAGACCCACGAGGAACATTTCCCGCTGCACGCGCAGCTTGCGACGTATGTCCTTGGCCGGGTCGTTCCATGGCATCACCAGGCCACAGTCCAACCATAGCTGGACCTCGGCTTCCCGGTCGGGGTCCCGATAGCTACGGATATCCAATTCGTTCATTTATTGGGCTGCCTCCTGACCACGACACTAGTGCATGTGCGATCGCACATCGCCCAGCATTCTCCAGTAACGAGCCTCTTACCCCAGATACGACGGAACCGCCGACAACTGAGGTTTTTAGCCCCTACCCCCCGAACCACTCTGCCAGGTCGGCTCGGTTGCGCTCTAGCCAGGCGACGTTGAGGCGGATCACCTCCAGCGACTGTTTTATTGCGCGATCGGCCGTGGGGGTTGGGTGGGCCTCGAAAAAGCTCTCGACGTCCTCAAGCTGCTCCTGGGTGTTGAAGCGGGACGTCATGCCGACCAGGCCCGAGAGGGCGAATAGGCCGTCGCTGTAGCGGCGCTCGAACTCCTTCCAGTTGTCCTTGACGAACTCCCAGGCCATGTTCCGGCCGTGGCGGTTGCCGCCGACCCGCACGACCACCAGTATGGTGTCGTGAACGCGGACATCGTCGGACAGGGACCGCTCCAGGGTCTGCTCCAGAAGAGCCGGCTGCTCGAAGTTGGTCAGCGCAAGCAGCAGGCGGACCTTTTCCTCCTCAAGGGTGGCCTCTTTCTGCATGTCCCACAGGGCCTCGTAGGTCGTTTCGTCGCCTCGCTTCGCTGTTAGGTTGAACACGACGCCGCGGATGTCCGGGTGAACGGAGTCGGTGTTGTCCTGATAGGCGGAGAAGAGGGAGCTGGCCTTGCCCAGTGCGTCCTCGTCGACGTATCTGCCGAGTTGGGTGAGGACCGTCGAGCGCAGCAGGGCGTTGAGATGGCCCTCGCCCGGCTTCGCCTCCCAGCCCATCCGCTTTCCAACCGGCTGGAAGATGCCCCGGGCCAGGTCGCGGAAGCTCGAGTAGTATGGTTCGTCGGACAGCAGAGTGTCCAGGCGACCCAGGTTCAACGCCAGGTCCTCCCAGACGGTGGCGTTGGTCTCGTTGACGTACGCTCCGGCAAGGGAGAGGAGGCGGGTGACGGAGACATAACCAGCCTTCGCTAGCGCGTACGCGTCGTTCTGAAGGCCCAGCCGGTCGATGGCGGGAAGCTGAAGACCTTCGATGGCATGACGCAGGCGCGTCCAATCTTCCGAGGAGTAGTTGACCCGGAAGAACCCGATCTGCTGCGGATTGACCTTGATCCAGTCCTCGGCGGACCCTCCCTCCCGCATGGCGATAGGCACCGTCGCCTCGCGCCCGTCCATCAGCACCGGCGCGGACTCGCCACCGTCGGGCGAGGTAGCGCTGAGCGGTACGCGCCACAGGGTGTCGTCGGCGCTTTCGGGTTCCACAAGGTGTTCGTATACGAACCTGTGCTGGGAGGCGGAGATTTCGATTCCCTCCCCGGCCCGCGTGGTGGCGACGTCGAGCACCGGGTAGCCGGTCTGCTGCACCCAGGTGTTCATCATCTCAGCCACCGGCTGACCCGAGGCCTCGCCCAGGGCGGCCCACAGGTCCCTGGTCTCGGCGTTCCCGTATTGGTGCCTGGCGATGTACCGGCGCAGTCCCTCGCGGAAGATGTCGGCGCCCAGGTAGTGCTCGAGCATTCGGAGGATGGAGCCGCCCTTACTGTAGCTGATCGCATCGAAGAGCTGTCCGATCTCCGCGGGGTCTTTGACCTCCTGCTCGATGGGGTGGGAGTTCTTGAGACCGTCCAGGCTCAGACCGTTGTTGGTGTCTGTGGACACGAACTGAGTCCACATCTCCCATTCGGGGAAGAGGTTGTCGATGGCCTTGTCACCTATCCAGGAGGCGAAGCTCTCGTTGAGCCAGAGGTCGTTCCACCAGGCCATCGTCACCAGGTCGCCGAACCACATGTGGGCCATTTCATGGGAGATGATGCCCGCCACACGCTGGCGAACGTCGGCGGAGCTCTGCTCCGGGTCCACCAGGAGAACGATCTCGCGGTAGGTAATCGCCCCCCAGTTCTCCATCGCCCCGGCGGCGAAGTCGGGGATGGCCAGGTGGTCGAGCTTGGCCAGGGGGTACGGGGTCCCGAAGTACTCGTTGAAGTACTCCAGCAGCTTGACCGAGGTCTCCAGGGCGAAACGCCCATGCTTCTCCTTGCCAGCGGTGGCCCACACCCTGATGAGCGTTCCGTCGCTCGCCCGCTGCTCCACCGACTTCAGGTCTCCCACCACGAACGCGAGGAGGTAGGTGGACATGACCGGCGTCTCGTCGAACCGGACCCTATTGAGACCGCCGGGGGCGTCCGACTCATCGGCGATGGGCGTGTTGGAGATCGCGGTCATGTCCGAAGGTATGACGAGAGTGAGCTGGAATGTGGCCTTGAGCGACGGCTCGTCCCAGCAGGGGAAGGCGCGTCGGGCGTCGGTGGCTTCGAATTGTGTGACGGCCAAGTATCGCTCTTCGCCGTCCTCGGCGGTGTAGCGGCCTCTGTATAGCCCGCGCAGCCGGTCGCCGACCTCGCCGGTGTACTCGATGTCCAGCTTCGCCGGACCGGCCGGCACCTCGGCGTCGAACGTGAACGTGACGGTCTCGGCCTTCTCGTCGAGGGAGGTGTCCGCTGGCGACATCCGCGAGCTATTGGAGGTCGTGAGCCCGCACGATCGGATCTCGATCTCGGCGGCGTTCAGGGTGATGGAGGAGCTCGGTTCAAGAATCTCGATCTTGATGGACACCTCGCCGGTGAACTTGAAACTCTGAAGGTTGGGCTTAAGTGTCAGGGTGTATTTGGAAGGCCGAACATTGGCCGGCAACATCACCGCGTCAGTTTTCCGCATTGTTTCGCCCCTTCCATAACTAATAGAGCGCGCATCCCCTATCCCCCCGTCCACACCGGCGGGCGCTTCTCGGCGAAAGCCGTGGGGCCCTCTATGAAGTCCTGGGAGGCGATAGCCTTTTCGTACTCGCTGTAGGAGCCGGCCATCGCCTCGTCGAGCGGGACGCCCAGACCCTCCAGCGCCATCTGCTTGCCGGCGCGCACCGAGAGCGGAGCACCCTTCACTACTTCGGCGGCGAGGCTCTTGGCAGCAGCAGCAAGCTCCGCGGGCGGCACGACCTGGTTGACCAGTCCCCAGCGGAGGGCTTCCGCCGCAGTGATGGTGCTCCCCGTGAGCAACATGCCCATCGCGAACTTGAGGGGGAGTTGCCTGGGCAGCCGGTGAACTCCCCCGGCCGCCGCGACTAGGCCCACCTTGACCTCGGGCGCGCCAAAAATGGCGTTTTCGGCGGCGACGGCGAGGTCGCAAGCCAGGACCAGCTCCAGCCCCCCGCCCATGGCGTAGCCGTTGACCGCGGCTATGATGGGCTTCCAGCATGTGAAATCGCTGGTGATTCCTGCAAAAGGAGTCGTCTCCGCGCCGGGGTAAGATTGCCCGGCGGCGCCGTGTTCGGCGTGGTATTTCAGGTCGTTTCCCGCACAGAACGCCCGGTCGCCGGCGCCGGCTAGCACGGCCACCCAAAGCTCTGGGTCGTCACGGAATTCTGTAAAGGCTTCGCGCATCTCGGCACTGGCCGGCGGATGCAGCGCGTTGAGCCTCTCAGGCCGGTTGATGGTGATGTGGGCGACATGGCCTCGCCTCTCGAAGACAATGAATTCGTATGGCATGGTTGCTCCTGATACATAGCGGCGGACAGCACGGGGAAGTATATCAGGGGATAGGGCACGGGGTACAGGGTACGGGGGACAGAAGGCTAAAGAACGATCTTGTCTCGGGCGCCCTTTCGACGCTCTCTGGATATCACGGACTCGATCTCACGGACGGTGTCGTCGAGCCGGTCGTTGCGATTGCAGATGACATGATCGAATTTCGGGGACTCTGCCATCTCCTTCTGTGCGGTCTGTAGCCGGATCCGGAGGGCGTCTGGTGTCTCGCTCATGCGCCTGCCAAGCCTCCGCGCTAGCTCTTGCATGCTGGGCGCCACCAGGAATACGAGCACGGCGCCGGGGGCCAGGCGCTTAATCGTCGCCGCTCCCTGGACGTCGATCTTCAGTATGACGTCCAGGCCTCTTTCCAGCGCCTCGGCGACCTGGGCTCGTGGGATACCGTACAGGTTTCCGTGGACTTCCGCCCATTCCAGAAGTTCATCTCCGTCGATCATGCGGCGAAACTCTTGCTCCGAGAGGAAGATGTAGTCCACGCCGTCGACCTCGTCGACCCGGATCTGGCGTGTGGTGGCAGTGACGGTGAAGTGGTACGGCGCGTCAAGCCGGCGCATGCGCGAAAGCACGGCGTCTTTGCCCACCCCGGAAGGCCCGGATAAGACGAGTAGCAGCGGGGCAGTGTTCGTCGCAGACCGGTCGCTGGATTCGGTCACTGTGTCAAGGAATCCAGAGTATCCCAGAAACCGGGATAGGACAATTCGGCGGCCTCGGCCCCGTCGATCACCGTCTCGCCTTGCGCCACAAGCCCCGCTATGGCCAGTGTCATGGCGATGCGGTGGTCGCCGTAGCTGTCGCATTCGGCCCCGATCAGCTTGCCCCCTCCGTGAATGACCATGCCGTCGGTCTCCTCCTCGATTCTTGCGCCCAGCCTGGATAGGCCGTCCACGGTGGCGGCGATGCGGTCGGACTCCTTCACGCGCAGCTCAACCGCGTCCCTGATGACCGTCTTTCCTCTGGCCAGGCTAGCGGCCAGCGCCAGCGCGGGCAACTCGTCTATCACCCTGGGGATCAGGCCCCCCGATATCTCGGCGCCCTCGAGCGAGCTGGACTCGGCGACGATGTCCGCGACCGGCTCGTCGCCCTCTTCACGGACGTTCTCCAGCCGGACGTTCGCGTTCATGGCCTGGAGGACATGCAGCACCCCGGTGCGTGTAGGGTTTATGCCTACGCCCTTTAGCCGGATGCGCGCGTTCGGGTGGATGCAGCCCGCCACCAGCCAGAACGCGGCGCCGCTGATGTCGCCCGGGACTGTGACGTCGATGGAGGAGAGCGTCGAACGGCGGACCGCGACACGCAGGCCATCCACCTCTATGTTGGCGCCCATCGCGCGAAGCATCCGCTCGGTGTGGTCGCGAGACTCCGCGGGCTGGGTGACTGCCGTTTCGCTCTCCGCTTGGAGTCCAGCTATCAGAAGGCTCGACTTGACCTGGGCGCTTGCCACCGGCTGGTCGAAGTCGATCCCGGACAGGTCTCCTCCGCGGACCGCCAGTGGGGCCAGGGAATCGTCGCCCCGGCCCATGATCCGAGCGCCCATCCGCGTCAGCGGCCCGACGATCCGGTCCATCGGCCGGGAGCGCAGCGACTCGTCCCCGGAGATGACGCTGAAGAATGGCTGCGCCGCCAGCAGGCCCGTGACCAGTCGCGTCGCGGTACCACTGTTGCCGGCGTTGAGCATGGTTCTTGGCTCGATCAGGCCATCGCGGCCGCGGCCGTCAACGTGGAAGCACTCGTCCGCGCCGTTGACTGGACATGGAGAGTGCCGCGTAATTCGAACGCCGAGGCCCCGCATGCATCGCAAGATGGACGACCTGTCGTCGCCGGCGCATAGGTTGGAAACGTGGGCCGTCCCCAGGGCAATCGAGTTGAGCAGTATCGCCCGCTGGGAAATCGATTTGTCCCCCGGCAGGACGACGGTCCCTTCGAGCCGAGGGGCGGAGCGAACGTTCCAGTTCAAGCGTGACCTCCGCTCAGACGCCGGTTCACCGAAAGCATGATGGGCCATGCCCGGTGCGGGCCGCGTTTTGTCGGGTCGAGTGGACGCGTATCACGGCCGTCAATCGGTTCACGCGACTACCTCTCGCCAGTCATCTGCTTGAATCTCCGGCTCAGCCTCCTGCCGAAAAACATCCCTGAGATGGTCTCTCCCATGGTGGGTATCTCGGGCTGTTTGTCTTCGACGATGACGCCGGCGACCCACTTGGCTCGCTCGTCGTACGCGCGGGTAAGGGCGGCGGCGAGGCCGTCATCCCCATTCTTGATGTGGTCCCTGTACGAAATCAGCTCGGCGATGGCCTGGTCGATCCAGTGGGAGACCGCGTCGGGGCTCCCCAGGTAGGCGGCCGCGCCGGCCTCGGGGTTCTCAGCCGCAAACTGTGAGACCTCCTTGAACTCGCCGCCGGCCAGGCGTGCGATCTCCCTCCAGGCGGAGCTCTGGGAAAGCGACCCCACGAGGGCGGACGAGAGTAACCGGGGCATGTGCACCGCCGCCGAGGAGTAGGAGTCGTGCTCAGCGGCGTCCAGGAAGAGCGGCTTGGCCCCGAGGACCTCAATCATGCCGACAACCGTCCTGACCGCCTCCGCGGCCGCACTCCTCGCGGGCACCACGCAGTACTCGATGTCGTCGAAGACCGCCGCGCTGGCGTCATCGATGGAATAGGGGTACTCCCTCAGCACGGGCCGCCCTCCCACGAAGTTGACGTCCCTGCCGAAGTATTCCTCCGCCCATTCCAGGACCGGCAGCTTGTTCGGACTGGTGTCCGTCACCACGCAGTCTTTCTCAAGAATCGGGGCGATGGCTTCCATGATCTTCCGGGTATCGCTCACAGCCGTATCCAGGACGACCAGACCGGCGTTGGACATGGCCGATCCGAGGTTGCCGGTAGTGCTGTCGAAGGCGCCCATCTTGGTGCCCTTTACAAGGACCCACCGGTCCCCGGACGTGCCCACGATCTCGGTATCCGGCAACTGGATCTGCTTAAGTCCAATTCCGATAGAGACCCCGATGGGGCCCGATGCTACTATCGTAATTCGCTCCAAATCACTCCTCCTCCTGCCCAGCCTCCGGCACCTGCGCGCGACTTCGCTACCAGGATTCTATCTTAAGTGTCTACCACAGCACCAGACCGGCCAGGAGGTCGATCATTGGGCCTACGATTCTGGAGAGGATACTCGCGCTGGGAACCAGAAAGCCGAGCATTATCAGTAGGAGCAGTGGCGTTGGGCCGTATCTTTCGAGCTGGCCGAAATGGTAGGCCGCCTCCTGAGGAAGGAGGCCCAGCGCGACCTTGAATCCGTCCAGCGGGACCAGCGGGATGAGGTTGAAGGCCGCCAGCAGCAGGTTCCAGAACACCATAGTCACCAGCACGTGTCCCGCGATGTCCCCCCACTCGCCAAAGAATATTCGCCCCGCGAATCTAGGATCAATGTTCACCAGGCCGGTGTTGATCGGTATCGCCAGCACCGCGGCCGTCATGATGTTGGATACCGGACCGGCGAGGGCCACCACCGCCATGCCAGTGCGCGGCCCCACGCTCAGGTATGCCGGATTGACCGGCACCGGCTTCGCCCAGCCGAATCCTGCGAGCAGGATCATGACGGTGCCAACGGGGTCCAGGTGGGCGGCGGGATTCAGGGACAGCCGGCCCTGGCCTTTCGCGGTGGGATCGCCCAGGCGAGTCGCGCTCAGCGCGTGGCTGAACTCGTGGACCGTGAAGGCGGCGAGCAGCGCCAGGCAGAAAGAGCCAAGGGTGACCAGGCCTTCAAACGGATTGGCCTGAATTTGGTCGAGCAGTCTGATCAGCACTTACTAATTCCAGCGTAAGGACATATTACCGGTGATCGCATCGGAAATCGTGACCGGCCATGTGTGAGCGAACCATGGGCGGTGCGAATCTGTCGAGGAGCGTCGTCGCTTCTCAAAATAGAAGGACGGGACGAGCAAGCTCGTCCCGTCCGATTTTCATTAGCTATCCGCTGGACGTTGACTTAGTGGCCACCGCAGGCGCAGCCTTCACCTCCACCACCACATCCACCTCCGCCACCTCCGCAACCTCCGCCGCCGCAGGCGCAGCCACCCTCCTGGCCCTCCATGTTGGGATTGCTGATGACGAACCCGCTTCGCATCAAGTCGTCGATGTAGTCGATCTGGGCGCCTTCCACGAGGGGAGCGCTCTCGGGGTCCACGAGCACTCGAATATCTTTGGTCTCGATGACGATGTCATCGGCTTTTGGTTCCTTCTCGACGCCAAGCATGTACTGATAGCCACCATGGCCACCGGGCGTTACCATGATCCGGAGCAGAGCCCCTTCCTCCCCTTGATCGCTGAGCACCTTGGCCAACTGTTCGGCCGCGAGCGGCGTAACCTCGATGATTTGAGTCGTCGTCAATAGTGCACCTCCAGAAATTCCCGTGCTTTTCGTGCAACTTGTGATGCCAGCTTAACTTCGATGTTAGCATGACGCAGCTAGGTCGTCAAGGATTGTTCAGGGGCGGCAGGCCCCACGTCACCCGCCGCGACGAGCGACAGAGCGAACCCGTCCAACGCGGGCCGGCCGTGGACCGGCAATGCCGTTCGTCTAGACTGCCTCGTGATTCGAGTATATCATACGCCCCAACCGGGGGAGGAACGACCAGAAGCGAATAAAAGGAGCGAGATACGACATGAAAGAGCTAAGAGTCGGGGTCATAGGGTGCGGCCGCCATGCTCAGGGCCACTTCCGCATGATCGCGGGCGAGCCACGCCTGCACCTGGCCGCCATCGCAGAGATCGACGACGGGCGCCGAAAGGCGGCGGCGGCGGAGCACAAGCCCGAGCGGGCGTTCGATGACTACGGGGATATGCTCGAGGCCGTCGATCTCGACCTTGTATACGTCGAAACCATGCCGGGCCACCTGCTGCCCATCGTGCTGGCGTGTCTCGAGGAGGGTCTGAACGTCTCCGTGGAGAAGTCGCCGGGGATGAACTCGGCCGAGACCGCGACGATGGCTGATGCGGCTCGGGACAGCAAGGGGAAGGCCATAGTGTCTTTCAACCGCCGCTACTTTCCCGAGGTCCTCGCCGTCCGGCGGATGGTGCGGGATCGGGGCGGCGCCGTCCATGTCGGGGCGACGTACAACAAACCCCTCACCGCCATCGGCACGCCCGCTATGGCCGACGTAGCCCCGGATCCGTTGATATGCGACGCCATCCACCATGTCGACCTGCTACGCTGGCTGGCCGGCTCTAGTCAGGAGACGGCGGCTGTCCCCGTGGAGGTGTATTCGGAAGTCCAGGACGGGGAGCGGCCCGGCGCGCACCGTCACAATGCCTCCATCCGCTTCGACACCGGCGCCATTGGAGGGTTGATGAGTCACTACGGGGTCGGCTACCGCATCCAGAGGGCCGAGGTCCACGCCGACGACTTCTCGGCGTACCTGGACCTGACGGGGAAGCCGAGGGTCGAGGTGTACGCGGCGGCGGGAGACGACGGCAGTGGCAGTGCCACCGCCGAGCCGATGGAGCTGGAGCTTGGAGACTACGCCGGCTCCAATGAGACCATCCACTTCGTGGACTGCATCCTGAACGGTGGCACGCCGTGGTCCACCCTGGACGACGCGGTCCAGACCATGCGGCTCTGTGAGGCGGTCCGGCGGGGCCACAAGGGTGAGCTGGAATGAAATTATCGCTATCGGTCCGTGTCGCGGAGAGCCTGGGCGCCAAGCGTGTGCCGGCAATGTCGCTGGAGTCACTGGCGAAGCTGGCCGCCGCCGAGGGCTACAAAGCCCTGTGCATGCGAGCGTCGCAGCTCGGTATCCAAACGCCCCTTGATCTGGTGCGCGGCGCGCGCGCGGAGTTGTCCGCTCGGGGCCTGGAAGTGTCGATGGTCACCGGCGATTTTCCGATACCGGAGAACACGGACGACGCCCCCGGCGCGCTGCGGAACATAACCCCCTATTTGGACCTGGCGGAGGCACTCGGCTCGGACCTGATACGCATTGGCATGAAGAGGGAAGAGGACATTCCCTGGGCCCGGAGGGCCGCCGACGAGGCGCATGAACGGGGCATAAGGCTGGCGCACCAGAGCCACACGCTCAGCCTGTTCGAGACGGTAGAAGGCTCCCTGGATGTGGTCAAGCAGATCAACCGCCGGAATTTCGGCATCATCTACGAGCCCGCGAACTTGGAGCAGTGCGGAGAGGACTACGGGCCGGAGACCATCAAGGCGTTTTCCCCCTACATGTTCAACGTCTATCTGCAAAACCTGAAAGTCAGCCCGTCCGGGGTGAATCGCGGCGATACATGGTCTCGTGGCGAGATTCACTTCGACCAGGTGCCGATGTGGGAGGATGGCGGCCTGAACTTCCCGGTGGTGATGGCGGCGCTCCAAAGGACCGGCTATGACGGATACGTTACCCTTCATCAGGCCTCGACGCCGCCCGTCACACCCCAGGAGTTCCTCCAGAAGACGGCCCGGTACCTCAGGACACTGGCGAATTTCGACAGCCTGTAGCAGCCGGTATTCCGCCCAGTTGCGACTTGAGTCCCAGGCTCAGCGCTGGCTCTTCACCACCTCGATCTGCCGGTCGAGTAGCTCGGCGTCGACCCCCAGTTCCCTGGCGCGGGCGGCGTCTTGCGCCGCCTCATCGTCCATGCTCATCAATGTGTATGCCAGAGCACGATTCACGTAGGCGTCGGCGATTTCGGGCCCGAGACGAATCGCCTCGTCCAGGTCCGCGATGGCTAAATCAGGTCGGCCCTGGTTCAGATAGATAAACCCTCGGGCGACGTATCCAATAGGGGCCTCCGGTTCGAGTCTGATCGCATCGTCCAGGTCGATGACAGCTTGCTCATATTCGCCCAGCACCGTGAACGCGAATCCGCGATTGTAGTAGGCTTGGGGATCCGCGCCGTCGAGGCGGATGACCTGGTCCAGGTCGGCGATAGCCTCCTGAAACCGCCCGAGGTTTCCGTAGGCGGCGCTCCGTCCCCGGTATCCGTCGATACCCATAGGATCTAGTCGTATCGTGCTGTCGAAATCCTGGATGGCGCCCTCGTACTGCTCCATGTCCGCATAGGCGAGCGCGCGGTTGTAGTAGGCCTGCGGATCCCCGGGAGCGAGGCGGATGATCTCGTCGTAGTCTACGATGGCGCGCTCGTACTGCCCCGCCTCAGCGTAGATGTTGCCGCGGTTACCATAAGCCTCGGCGAGCTCGGGGTTTATGCGAAGGGCCTTGTCCAGGTCTTCGAGCGCCTCATCGAACTGGCCAAGAAACGTGAAGAGCACCCCTCGGTTGTAGTAGGCTTCGGCTAGCTCAGGCGCCAGACGAATAGCCTTGTCATAGTCTCGGAAGGCGGATTCGGGATCGCCGAGATCGACGTAGGCGACCCCTCGATTCCGGAATGCATCCGCGGACTGGGGATCGACTCGGATGGCCTCGTCGTAGTCCTCGACGGCACGCTCGTACTGCCGTAGGCCGGCGTAGGCGTTGCCCCGGCTGACGTAGGCCTCTGCAGACCCCGGGTCGAGCGTGATCGCCGTGGTGAACGATTCGATGGCCTTGCCGAGGTCGCCCGCTTCGACCAGCATATTGCCCTCGTCGAATGCCGATTCCAGGGCGGAGGGAGTCGGCACAGAGATTGCTCTCACGGTGAGATCGGATGCCGGGGTCGCGGTGACCTGCGGCGCGTCGGCGACCGAAGTCATGGGCGCTGTCTCAGGGTCCGCGCCTCCGCAGGCGACGAGGAGCAGAGAAAGGGAAACGAGTGGAGCAAGAATCGCCTCTGGGCTTGTCATGAGTACATGGATTGATTTCACGATGGGTCTGATTCTAGCACACGGCGCTGAGTGAGGAGGAAGAGGCAAGGCGCGGCCACAGCGACTCTCGCTGTTACGGCCTGGCTCGACTCCGCGCTTGACATCGCCATTCCGTTAGCGTAGACCAACGGTAATTTATGACTTACGAAGGCGCACTCGCGGCGCTCGCTGACCCGACCCGGCGGAAGATCCTGGAGAGGCTGAACGATATGCCCAGCTCGGTGGGTAACCTGGTGAACGGCCTTCCAGTCAGCCGCCCGGCGGTATCGCAGCACCTTCACGTACTGAAGGCTACCCAACTCGTCTGTGAAAGGCGAGATGGCAGGCGGAGGATCTACAGCGTGCACACGGACGACGGACTGGCGGACTTGAAGGGTTATCTGAAAAGGTTCTGGGAGGACACACTGGCCTCGTTCAAGGAGATCGCCTAGTGAGAAACAGGAGGAAACGATGATCGAAAAACAGAATTAAGTAAGAATCCCGCCGATCAGAAAGCCGGTGACGGTCCGCCGCTCCCTGGGGGACGCGTTCCGCATCTTCGCCGGGCAGATCGCAGCTTGGTGGCCCTTGGAAACCCACTCATTCGGCGAGCATCGAAGTGAGACATGCTCGATCGAAGGCCGCCTTGGGGGGCCGCATCTTCGAGCGACTCCCCGATGGTACGGAGGTCCTGTGGGGTGAGGTCATTCAGTGGGATCCTCCGAAATTCGTCGTTTTCACCTGGCACCTGGGGCAGGGGCCGGACTCTGCCCAGACCTTTGGAAGTCGCATTTACCGCCATTGACGGAGGCGCCAGAGTTGAGCTGACGCATAGCGGGTGGGAGAAGCTGGGGGAGAAGGCGCTCGAAACGCGTAACGGCTACGATTCAGGCTGGGACATCGTCTTTGGCGAGCGCTATGCCGGCTGGACCGAGCAGGAGGCCGCTTCACGGCAGCGGCGCGCTGGGAATCGGTCTGCGCTCGATGTGATCTTCGCCGTAGCCCTTCTCAACTGTCCTCGACCGACGGCCAGCAATGGTTTTCGGGATCGAGCACGCGACTCGGCGAGAAGTACTCGGCCGGATAGTCGTCGGGACCGTCCAGTCCAAGTATCTGCTGGACGACGTGGCGGGCGGCGTTGAAGTGAATCGCCGAGCCCGAGCCGCACATGCCAGCTATGATGTAGTTGCGCTTGCCGTCGAGCAGTCCGACGATGGGGAACTCATCATCCGTGAAGCCCGCGGTGCAGCTCCACTCCCGTGTCACGTGAATCCGGCCGGCCCCGAAGTATCGATGCATCTCGCCCACTAGGAAGCGGGTGATGAACCGGGACGGCCGGTTTCTCCCCGCGCGCTTGTAGGACAGCCGCGTCGCGTCCGAGCCGAAAATCACCCCCGCGGCGACCCGGCCGAAGAAGCCTTTACTGGACTGTATGGCCACGTGGGGCTTGATGGCGTCCGGCCCGCCCTCGGCGTACGCAGCCTGTGTCTGCACAGGATGGAGCACGCCGCGAAACTGCGGATATATGGTCGCGGAGTGGGACTCGGTGGCGTTGATGACATGCCGCGCGAGGACGGCGCCTCGATCGGTGTGCACGGCGTAGCGGTCGCCCCGGTCGTCTACGCTCAGGACCTGGGTCCTCGTGAACAGAGTCACGTCTCCGGCCCCGATAGCGGTCGATAGGAGGGACCAGACCCACCTGGCGGGGTGCCACGTGGCCGCGCGCCTGGAGAAACCGGCCGGGGCGCCGACGGTCATGCCGCTGCGCTCGAGAACCTCTTCGGGCTTGATCCTGTCCCAGTCGTCGAAGCCGGCCTCGCGTCCGACCCGGACCGACTCTTCGAGGGCTGCCTGTGTCTCGACCTCCTGGCCCTGGACCCAGCCCTGCCGGGTGTACTCGCACTCGAATCCCTCTTCTTTGATTGTACGCTCGATCATGTCCGCGTTCTTGTATGCGCTCCCGGCGTACGCCGAGGCGAACTGGGACGCTAGCCTGTCCCTCTGCTCGGGCGAGAGATCCGACCGCGTGCGCGCCAGGCCGCCGAGCATCGCGCTCTTGACGAATGCGAAGAACCGGCCCATGACGACCACACCCTCGTTGCGGCCGCTGGCGCCTGATGCGGCCTCGCTCATCTCCAGGACCGCCATCGTTCCACCTCTGCCCCTGGACCAGTGGTAGGCGCAGGCGGCCCCGGTGAAGCCGGCGCCAATGACCACGACGTCTACCTCATCGGGAAGCCGGGCGCCGGACTCTTCGACCCAGGGGTGGCCCAACAGCGGGTTCTCGGCCGCAAGCCACACGGAGGTCCGCGATACGCGGGAGGCGAAGGTGGTGGTGGTCATGGCGCCGGGGATGGCCCCCAGCATCTGGCCGGCTGCCCACCGCAGAAAGCGCAGCAGCCGCGCTGGCCCGCCGGAGTCCGGGTCCATGCGCCCCATCAGGCTGCCCGCGGCCCGCAAGTCGTGCACGCGCAGGCCGGCTAGCAGCCCTAGCATGACCCAGAGCCTGAATGCTATGCCCGGCCTCCGTGTACTCGCCAAGGGGTTGTGCTCCTTACGGTCCGCCGGGCGCGGACCCGGCGCCGTCAACGGTCTGAGAAATCTCGATCACCCGACGTTCCGTCATAGCGCGGTCCGCGCTGAACCCGGCCAGGTGGCCGTTGATGGAGTCCTCGATCGTGGTGCAGGAGATGGACCGTGGCTCCCCCAGGATGAACCGGATGAAATCGTCGACCAATCTCAGGTCGCCGCCTCCGTGCCCGCCGTGGGCGCCAGACATGTCCCCGACCAGCTTGAGGTCCACCTCCTCCTCGGAGTACTCATGCCCCGGCCTCGGGTCGATATGCCGCACCACGAAAACGCTGTCGTCGAAAACGCCGTAGATCTCGCCGAGGGTGCCTAAGATGTGGATAGAGCGCATTGGGCGTGACGTGCCGCCGACCATGTTGTGGGTCGCAGTGCTGCCGTCCTCGAACTCGATCGCCACCGACTGGTGGTCCACGACATCGTTGTCGGAGCGCCAGACGCAGCGCCCGTAGCGGTCGTCGTTCTTCAGCAGATCGATTCTCTGCTCCAGGGTGGGCTCAGGGATGTGGTCCAGCTCACGCCAGACGTAGAACCTCCAGCGGTCCGGATGGTCGATATAGTGCTTGCGCGCCGAGTACGGGCAATCCGGCTCGATTGGGCAGTCCACCAGGCAGCGGGTCCCGGCGCGCTTGGGGGCCTTCTCCGGCCGGAAGTACATCGTGCCGCCGAAGCTGGAAACTGAACGAGGTCTCACGCCGCTCTTCATCCACATGATGAGATCCAGGTCGTGGCAGCTCTTCGCCATCAGCATCGTCGAGCCGCCCTCGGCGCGGCTGCGCCATTTCCCCCTGACGAAGGCGACAGCCATGTGGTGATAGCTGACGTGCTCGTTGGTCTGGATGTTGATGACTTCCCCAATATCGCCGCCGGCGACCCGCTCGCGGACGGCTCGGTAAAAGGGCGCGTACCTCAATACGTGGCACACCATGATCTTGCGTCCGTGCCGCCTGCCGGCGTTGATGAGCCGCCACATATCGTCCTCGCTCGTGGCGAACGGCTTCTCCACGAGGACATCGTAGCCCGCGGCAAGCAGGGGCAGGGACGTGGATACGTGGTAGGCGTCCATCGTTGTGTTGATGACCGCGTCAGCCATCTGCGGTCGCGCGGCGACCTCCTCCGCGGACTTGAAGCGCTGGGCGAACGGCAGTCCGAACGCCTTGGCGAAGACATCGCGCCTGGGCTCGAAGGGCTCAGCGACCCCGACGATCTTCAGTTTTTCAGGATTCTCCAGCGAGTATGAAGCGTACCTGGTGCCCCGGTTGCCCGCGCCCACGACTACTGCTGTGATCGGCCGTTTTGGCATCGGTCTCTCCGTAGAGCTTGTTGCTCTTGACAGATATTGCCCCGCATCGTCCACCACTGTTCACCATAGCTCGCCCTCCCGCCATTCGGCGGACAAGGGCAGATCAAGATCCAGCGCCGGCGTCCTTGGAAGGCGCAGGATCATGACCCGTTCTTCTGGCGTCGGTAGTAGGGCATTGGGCGTTCGAATAGCGAGTGGGCCTCGCCAGAACTCCCCGCCCAGCCGGAGAGACAGACTGGTCTCAGCTGGGGAAAGTGCGCCCAGATCGAAGTCGCGGATCGAAGTGGCGAGAGAGCGCATCATCGCGGTCGCGAACCCCATGCGCTGAGCTGTCGTGTGCGTCGCCACCGCTTCGACGTAGGCCGTGCGGAGGGCGGGTGCGTCGGCACATCGCAACCATCGCGTGACCCACAGCGCGTGGCTGACGAGCTTTCCCTGGCTATATCCCATGACGTGCGTCTCGCCCTCAAAGGTGTTGAAGAGTGGCTCGAAGTCCGTCTCGTACGCGTGCGAGCTAGAGTGAGAGCATCACCTCTCGTTCCCGAGCGTCCAGCGTGATACTTTTCGCGATGCGGATTTCGAGCTTTTCGCTCATCGGTCCTCAAGATCGCCCCACCTCCGAGTTCTGCCGGCACGGCATAGGACCGCCATCGCCATCACCGCAGGCGCGGGGTGCCATGCTCAGTCTCGACGGTGGACCTCAGCTCGTCGAGAGACCGCACCTCGAGCCGGGCCGCGCCCCTGTCGCTCAGGGTCCCCAGCCGCGTCGCCCCGGCAAGACGCTCCCCGGCCTTTGGGATCTCGTCCGCGTAGTGGGGCAGCCACTCCGCCTGGGCCACCAGCATCTCGTCCGTTAGCTGCCAAACCTCCTCTGGATTGCACACCGCGGCGGTGAGCGGGTCGTGCAACATCGCCTGCTTGAGCAGCGTCACGTCGGCATGGACGGCGGCCTCCTTCGCCATGCGCTGAACGCTGATGGAGGCGCTACAGGTGGCGGCGCACGCGAGCGGCAGGTCGCCGACCGCCGGTATCCGGATGCCGTCGCCGTCGACGTATCCGGGCGCCTCGACGACGCAGTCGGCCGGCAGATTCGCGATGGTCCCGCCGTTGCGGACGTTGAAGTGGCCGCGATAGGTTCGTCCGGTCTCCATCGCCTCGATGATCCAGCTTCCATGCTCGTCGGACCGGGTAACCGGGCCGATCGGCGTGTCCTCGGCCTCCAGCCACACGGGCAGGTCCGTCTCAAACCAGTTCCGACGCTCCATGCAGACCCTGAGGTAGCCAGCGGTCTCGCCGTGGGACCACCTGGACAGATCGATCCAGTCGCGGACCTCCTCGGGCCGCTTGCGGTACCAGGGAAGGTACTCCGAGAGGTGGCCGTTGGACTCCGTGCTGTAGTAGCCGAAACGGCGGAGCACGTCTATGCGCACCTTCTCCGTCCTCGAGTAATCGGGGTGTTGTTCGTAGGCCGCCAGTAGCTCCTCGCCGGTAATCTGGCGCCCCTTGTGCAGTATCTCGACGAACCAGGTCTGGTGGTTTATGCCGGCCGCGGAGACGTGCAAGTCCGCGGGATTCTCTACGCCGAGCACGTTCGCGATCTGCCGCGTCGTGTTCTGCACCCCGTGGCAGAGGCCGATTACATCGATGCCGTAGTCCAGCGCGGCCCATGTGTTCATCGCCATCGGGTTGGAGTAGTTGAGGAACAGCGCGCCAGGCTTGGCGACATCGAGGATGTCCTCGCAGAACGCCAGCACCTGGGGGATGTTTCGCTGGCCGTACATGATTCCGCCGGCGCAGATTGTGTCGCCGACACACTGGTCTACACCGTACTTCAGCGGTATCTCGACATCCAGGGCGAAGGCTTTCAGTCCTCCGATGCGGGTGCAGTTGACGACGTAGTCGGCGTCGGCCAGCGCACGGCGCCGGTCGGTCGTCGCGGAAATGGTCGCTGGCAGCTCGTTGGCGCGGATGTCCTTTCGGCAGAGCCGAGCGATCATGTCCAGGTTGCGCTCCGAGATGTCAAAAAGGGCGAAGTGGGTGTCCTGGAGCTCCGGCACCGCAAGGATGTCGCGGAACAGTTTGCGGGTAAACCCTATGCTGCCGGCGCCTATGAATGCGACCTTGATTGGCATGGACCGATCAAATCTCCACCCCGCTCCCCCGGCAGCGCCGAAGGACAGACGGGTTCCTAGTATTCGATGATGGCGCGGCCCAGGATATCCCCCGCCTCGAGGGCGTCGCAGGCCTCGTTGACCTGGTCCAGTTGGTATCTTCGGGTCACCAGCTTGTCGAGAGGAAACTTGCCCTCCTCGTGCCAGCGGAGAAACATTGGGAAGTCTTTCTCCGGATAGGTTGCGCCCAGACTGCCGCGGTACTGCCGCTGGTGATACATGAACAGCCCCGGATCGATGGTCATCTCCTTGCCGGGGATGCCAATCAGCACGGCCATGCCGCCGTGGTTGTCGGCACCGGGCCCCCCCCCTCGCGTCGCCGGCAGGATCTGCTCGTTGGTCGCCCTTACGCCGATCGCGTCGAAGGCGAAGTCGACCCCGCCGCCGCTTATCTCGTGGATAGCCTCTACGGGATCGACCTGCGATGAATTGACGCCATGGGTCGCGCCGAATTTTTTCGCGAACTCGAGTTTTTCATCCTTCAGGTCGACGGCGATGACTGGGTATGCTCCCAGAAGGGAAGCCATCTGGATGGCGCACAGCCCTACTCCGCCTGCGCCGAATACCGCCACCGAGTTGCCCGGCCGGACCCTGGCGGTGTTCAGGACCGCCCCGGCCCCGGTGAGGACGGCGCATCCCACAATGCTGCTCACGGCCGTGGCGTGCTCCTTCGGTATTGGGACGATGTACTCTGCGTTGGCCAGAACATCCTCGCCCCAGGTGTAGACCGGACCGTGGAGAGGTTCCTCACGATAGGTTGCGCCGCAGTCGACCGCCGCCAAGCGGCCGCTGATGGGGGTCCGCGGGACCCATGTCACGATGGCGTGGTCGCCCTCGCTTACGTGCTTAACGTCGCGGCCGACCTGTGTGACGACCCCGACGCCCTCGTGTCCGAATACGAGAGGCCGCTCCAACTTCGGGTCTCGCATTTGGTGAATCTGCGTTTGGCACACGCCGCTGTACGATAGCTTGACGATGACCTGGTGTGGCTGAGGGTCTGGGATCTCGATCTCGTCGACGATGAGCCTCTGGTCGATCACGGTCTGGATTGCGGCCTTGCTTCTCATGGATGCTCCGGGTGGGTGTGCGGGCCGATCCGCCCAGATTCGCATACTACGCGGTCGGCGAACGCCCCGTCAACCGGAGAATACGCGTTGACCCCAGCCCTCCGCTTCCCTAGAATCTATCGCAAGACCGAAAGGAGCCAGTCCCATGACCCTGTCTCTCTGCATCGCCGGTTGTGGCGGATACGCCAGGTCCGTCCTGAACATCGTCAGCGACATGACCGACGAGTTCGAGTTCTATTTCGCCAGTCGTGACGAGGCTAAGGCAAAGGAGTACTGCGACACCTACGATGGCGCAGGATACTTCGGCGGTTATGAGGAGGTCGCGGCGGATCCGCGCGTCGACGCCATGTATTTCTTCACTCCCCACGACATGCACCTGGGCAACGCCAGGATGGCGGCAGGGCATGGAAAGCATGTTTTGATGGAAAAGCCCATCGCCCGGACCCTCGAGGAGGCCGGCGAGATGGTCGCGGCCGTTGAGGCCGCGGCGGTAAGACTGATGGTGGCGGAGAACTATCGTTTCCTGCCCGCCGTGGCGAGGACCAGGGAGCTCATGGACGAGGGAGATCTCGGCGATCTGAGGTTGATCCAGATTTACAACGAGGGCTTTCAGACGGCGTCCGGGTGGCGGACCAACCTCGACAGCGTCGGTGGCGGCGTGTTCATCGACGGCGGCATCCACGGGATCGACATACTCGTCAACATCGGTGGCCTGCCGGACAGAGTGTTCGCGTTGCAGCCGCCCAAGGTCAACATGCAGTCTGAGGGCGAGGACGGAATGGTCATGGTCGCGAAGCTACCGGAGGGGGGCGTCGGGCTGATCAACTACTCGGCGGCGACGGCGGCGAATGAGTCCCGCCAGGAGGTGGCCGTCACATTCTCCAGGGGCGTGGTCCGATTCGACCCGTTCGGCGTCGATCTGACCGTAAGCACGCGGGAAGGCGAGAGGACCGAGGCGCTGGAAAACGGCCGGTCCGCCGCGTTGCGGGCCATGCTGCGCGAATTCCGCGATAGTATCGTCGAAAGCAGGGAACCCGCCATGTCGGGCCGGGACGGACTCAGAGACCTCGCGGTCGTGCTGGCGGCATACCGGTCGGTGGCGACAAGCAAAGAGGTCGGTGTCGAGCGTCCCTGACATGGGGCGGACAAGAAGAGAATACCATTGCCGGACTCTATTGAGGAATTGGCGGTCAGGTTGGACCGGACGATGCGCGCATTGGTTTGGAGAGTTGCACGGGATCAGCGACGCCGAGCTGTACACGCCTCCGGCTGAAGGGGAGTGGTCCGTCGCCCAGGCGTGCGCCCACGTGGTCGAGATGGAGGTCCTGTGGATGCGCAAGGCCGCGAACCTGGCGGAGCGGCCCGACGTCACACGTACGGAAGAGGAAGTGGAGCAGCGGTTCGCCGAGATCGCCGCGCACGCCCGCGACCCGCTCGACACGATAGTGCAGCGGCTGCAAGACGCCAACGGACAGGCGCTGAGCATCCTGCGCGAAATGCGGCCCGCCGACCTGGACCAGCCGGGGACCCTGCGCGGTCCCGTCACCGGCCGGCAGGTGATAGAGCGAGTAGTCATCGAGCACATCGAGGAGCATGCCACGCAGACAGCGGAGGCCCGCGGGTCGGCGTAGGACCAGGTTCAAATCCGCCCCCGTCCCTACCAGCCCAGGCGCTCGATCGCATCGGGCTCCGTATGGCCCCGGTGCAACACGATCCTGTATCGGAAGCGGACGGAATCGCCGCCGGGGATATACAGCCGCTCGTGGTAGGTCGGGCTGGGGTGAAGCAGGGCGTAGTCCGGCCTGTTCCGCACCCACCACGTTGTCGGATGGCGGGGATTGTCCGGGTGGTCGATGACGGCTATGCCGTACACACGGCCGTCTTCCACGTGCTCTCCCGCGTACCCGCACCAGGCGCTACGCCTTCCAAATATCTGAGCGGCTTCCGTCCTGCCGTCGGCGTCTAGGAGCTTGCCGGGCGACATGGCGTTGGCGAACCTGATGGCCAGGCCGCTGTAGAACAGGCCGCCCCGTCCGGGATCCCCTCTCATCAGGTCCAGCGTCACTCCCTGCTCCAGTGCCGAGAGGCGCAGGCCGACGTCGATGACCATGTAGCCATCGCCCGGGGCATGCACCGTCGTCTCGCGAACATCGGCCATGAGCTGGGCGCCCCGCCAGTCTATCCAGGCGCTCTCGGTGGTGAGACGGGCTTTCGCAGCATCGGCCGAAGCCACCGGCACACGCTGGTGCACGATACGCCCGTAGCCGGAGGTCTCGGGCCCCGGCTCCTCCCAGAAGTTCACGCCGTTGACCTTCTTCCACGCCAGCCACATGCCGTGGTGGTGGACGTGATCGGGCGGACGGTCCATGGTGAGGGCCGGCGCGCCGGGCAGCCTGAGAGGGTGCCAGAAGGGCATCAGGCCGTCGGGCTGGAGGCGATAGTCGACGATCTGTTGGCCGTTCCAGGTTACACGGATGCGGTCGTCATCGGATTCGAGCTTGAACATAAGGTCCTCCGGCGGCCGGCGAAATCGCGATTGCGATTTCTCGATTCCACTGGTCACTGTCATTCGGAGCGGAGCGAAGAATCTGGGGTAGTGTGGGCTCTTCACGCGCCTGAAATCAGAAACACCCCCGCCCCAGATTCTTCCTCGCGTCGCTCGTCAGAATGACATGAGTGGGTGTCTCAACATATGCGATACCTATCCCGGTGGGCCCTCGGGGGGAAGAAGTCAGCTAGTCCAACGGCACTTCGGTGCGCATGCCCGTGTGGGCGGACAGGTACGCTGAGTAGCTGACCGCAACGACGTCGCGGCCCAGCAGGCTCCCCGACAGGGGCTCGCGACCGGTGGCCGAGCACTCGCAGAAGTCCTGCATCTCGTGGGGGAAGCCGTTCATCCAGTCCTCGTCCGGGTTGCTGAACTGCCAGCCGGCTTTGGTCTCCACCTTCTCCCTGATGTACTCGTCCCCGAAGGTATCCGGGTCGGCCGAGTAGGCGAGAAGCGAGTCATTCGGATTGATATTGACCTTGATGGAGGCCCGGGCGGCGTATACCGTGAGAAGGTTCTGGATGCCGCCCAGCACGATGTCAGCGGAGTTGATCTGTGCTATTGAGCCGTCCTCGAAGCCGACGACCATCATCCCCCAGTCCTCGCAGTCCTTCCAGCCAGTCCGAATGATGTGTTCGCTCTCGCTCTCGAACGCCTCGGTCTTTGTCAGATTGGCGACCGCCGCGACGGTCCAGCTCGGCCGTATGGGCCGTCCGAGTCTGCGCTTCCCCTCCTCGTATTTGAGGTACAGGGCCGCGCCGAGGGAGTGGCATCCCTTGTTGTACAGACTGCCGCCGCCGCTCGTGCTCCACTGCTGGGCGTAGGGCGAGTGCGTGCCGCTGTGCGATTCCTCCCCGACGATTCGCAAGATAGGGGTGTCGGCGGCGTCCAGAAGCCGTCGCGCCTTCTGGATACCCGGAGCGTAGACCAGGTTCTCGGCGTACATGATCCTTCGGCCCGACGCCCTTTCCGCCGCGATCATCCTGTCGGCGCT
Organism: uncultured Dehalococcoidia bacterium; assembly: GCA_964544865.1. GTDB lineage: Bacteria > Chloroflexota > Dehalococcoidia > Lucifugimonadales > CAJWER01 > CAZJDV01. Next base: position 50,411 of record CAZJDV010000006.1, read on the forward strand.
CTCCAGGCCGTCGGTCAGGCACCTGCTCCATCCGTCCGCGTCCTCGCCCCGGGTAAAAGCGCCGGTGAAGGCCTTCTCGATCACTACATCCTTCCCCGCCTCCAACGCTCCAACGACCATCTCCTCGTGGACGCTGTTGGGGACGCACGCATCGACCATGTCGACCTCCGGGTCGGCCATGAGTTGTTCGACGCTGTCGTAGGTCCGCTCGAAGCCGTGCTTTGCGGCAAACTGCGCCGCCGCCTCGGGCCGCTTCCCATAGATACCGACCAGCCGGGCGGCCACGCCGTGGACCCTCTTGTAGTTCTCGGTGTGAAAGTCCGCGGCAAAACCGTTGCCGATCACCGCTATGCCGACCGTTTTCTTCGAGCTCTCCGTGTCCGCTGCCATGACCACCTCCAGGCGAGTACGATATTGCTGACGTGCCCCGATCTCCACGCCGTGGGCACGGGCAATCCTACCACCTGTCCGCCGCCGCTGTCGATGACGGAGACCACGCCGCCCGCGCTCCCGGTGTGCTATGGTGTGGACACGAGAGTTTCAAGTAGCGAGCGAGCACCGGTGAGCGGCGCGCAGGAGTGAACATGGCCAGCCAATCGATCGTCGTGACCTCGGCAGGAAACGGTTTCGGTGGAACGCCGTTGAGCACCCGTGTTGAAATACCGGCGGATTGCAGGTCTGTCATGCTTGTGGACACGGCGGGCGGCGCGGCAGTGCCGGCGCAGCTCGAAAAGCGTGGCGGCGACTCAACGATCACCTGGATCGAGGGTAGCCTGGAGAAAGGCGCCAGCCGGACGTACTCGCTGCGGTTCTCGGCGGACGCCCCCGCAGACGCGGTCCGCCTCGTGACGGAGACGGAGGGACGCCTGGATATCCTGGTCGGAGGCAAGCCCTTCACGACGTACCATTATGGCCCTGAGGTGCACCGGCCATACTTTCATCCCGTGAACGGGCCCTACGGCGATCCGGTGACGCGCGGCTATCCCATGATCGAGGACGTACCGGGCGAGACGACGGACCACATGCATCACAGGGGGCTTTGGTCGGCGCACGGCGAGGTCAACGACGTGGACAACTGGGGCGAAACCGAAAACTGCGGCCTTACCCTCCATCTTAGATTCTCCGTGCTGCACGGCGGACCAGTCTTCGGGCGCGCCGTCGCCCACGGCGACTGGCTCGCCCCGGACCGAGAACGGGTTCTACTGAATGAAGAGCGGGACATGAGGTTTTACAACACAGGCGCGTCGCGCTTGATTGACCTGGTGCTGACGCTGGCCGCGACGGGAGAAGACGTGGTCTTTGGGGACACGAAGGAGGCCGGATTCGTCTCGGTTCGCGTGGCGAGCATGATGGACGTTGCCCGTGGCGGCCGGCTCGAGAGCTCGACGGGCGGTGTCGGCGAGGAACAGGTCTGGGGAAAGCGCGCGCAATGGTGTGACTACTCCGGACGGGTGGCGCGCAAGGCCGTGGGCGTGGCGCTCCTGGACCATCCGGGCAACGTCGGCCATCCCACCTACTGGCACGCCCGTAACTACGGTCTGATGACCGCCAACCCTTTCGGAAGGTCCACCTTTGAGGGCGGAGGGCCCAGTGGCGCCTACCGGCTGCCCGCCGGCGAATCTCTCCGTCTCCGATACAGGATTCACGTCCATGAGGGCGACGCCGGCGGCGGCGTTGTGGCCGAGACCTATTCCGGTTACGCGGACCCGCCGGCTATCGAAGTCACCTGAGCGAGACAACGCGGTCGCAAGTAGCACCACAAATATGTAGAAGCATCAAGACGCTGCGGCTGCCGGAAGGGCAGTCCACCGACGAAGAGGTCCGGGCCGCGGCCCTGCAGTTCGTGAGAAAGGTGAGCGGATACCGCAAGCCATCCAGGGCGAACGAGGACATTTTCAACGCCGCCGTCGACGAGATCGCCGTCTCATCCAGAAGGCTGCTGGCTTCGTTAAGAACCGGAGCACGGGCTCGCCCCGTGGCTTGATGCCGCCCTCCGCCGCGTCCATCCCGACGGCGGGTCGGTCAGGGTAAGACAGTGCCCGCCAGCGTGGCATTCCACACTCGCCGCAGGCGACCCGGTTCCGCAAACGGACCTCGGACCCGGTCGCGGTCGCATTGACAACATACTCCCTCCATCCAGGTGAAAACCATACCTCCTAAGAACTCCATCTATCCGCTCAGCGCCCTTCGGGCTCTGGCCTTGCACGTTCAGGGCCTCGGCGACGAGGTGAGTGCTCGACCATCGCCCTCTCCGGACGCGATTTACGCCGCCATCGAGAAGATCGGGTGGCTCCAGTTAGACGCGCTTCAGATGGTGCGTCGCAGCCAGGATCTGGTCCTGTGGAGCCGCCTGGGCAGCTACGATACGACCGATCTCGCACGCCTCCTGTCCGACCGGCGGGAACGCCGCGTATTTGAGTACTGGCTGCACGCGGCCTGCATTATCCCTCTCACCGAGTACCGATACCTGCTTCCAAGAATGCGGCGCAATCTCGAGGCGACGAACGGTTGGGACCAGGAGTGGCTGCAGATGCGCGGCAACGGACGGCTCGTGCGGGATGTGCTGGCTAGGGTAAAGATCGATGGCCCGGTGCGCGCCGCCGACTTTCAACGTGACGGGCCTCGCAGGGGTAGCTGGTGGGACTGGAAGCCCGCCAAACGAGCGCTGGAGCGCCTCTATAACCAAGGGGAGCTGATGATCGCCGACCGGATCAATTTCCAGCGGGTGTACGATCTGAAGGACAGGGTGCTGCCCGATTGGGTGGATGCCACGGAGCCCACCCACGAGGAGGCGACAACGCATCTGCTGGAACGCTCGATTCGGAGCCTCGGCGTCTGCCGGATCGCCCAGGTCGGCGACTACGCCCACATCAAGCGGGGTGCGGCAAGGCCCGTGCTGGAGAGGCTGGCCGCCGATGGCGCCATCGTGACGGTCAAGGCCCGGCTGAGCGACGGAGAGACGCGCGAGATGGTGGTGCACCGCGACAACCTGTCCTTGCTGGGCAGGGCCGCGGACGGCGATCTGGCTCCCGTGAGGACGACGTTCTTGAGCCCTTTCGACAACCTGTTTTGGGGGCGTGGCCGCGATCAGGAGCTCTGGTCCTTTCGCCATATGCTGGAGGCCTACAAGCCCGAGAAGGCGAGGATCTGGGGGTATTTCTGCCTGCCCATCCTCCATGAGGGCCGTCTGGTTGGGAGATTCGACCCGAAGCTGGACCGCAAGGCCGGCGTGCTTCGCCTGAAGGCCGTCTACCTCGAACCGGGCGTCGACCCCGACGAGAGGCTCGTGGCCGGTGTCGCCGGGGCGATGCGGGATTTCATGGCTTTTCACGATGCCACAGAGCTTGTTGTCGAGCAGAGCGATCCTAAAGAGTTCGGAGATACGCTGACGACGATTTTGTAGGTATTATTCTGCCTCCCGCCTCGACCCTTCATCGAAGACAGTCCGCGCCTACCTCTTCAAAGTTCCTTAATACTGATTCGCTATTGTGTATGTAGATGCGGATCGGAAGTAACACTGAGGAGGTGAAGAGGGTGAAAAAGAGCTGGGTGTTCATTGCGGCGATAGTCGGGTTGCTGACGATTGGGACCACGGGGAGCGTGATCCTTGCTCAAGAGGACACAGCGGAAGGCGGCTCGCCTTTGAACGAGCTCGTCTCGCGGGTGGCTGCCATACTTGGGGTTGACGAGGGCGATGTCCAGGCGGCGTTCGACCAGGCTCAGGAGGAAATACGGGATGAGGCGCTGGAGCGAAGGCTGGCCGCGCTCGTCGAGCAGGGGCGGTTGACAGAAACACAGGCGGACGAGTACCGGGAGTGGTACCAGTCCCGGCCCGAAAGGATCGCACCGGGAATAACCTTTGGAAAACGAGGCGGACACGGTTACTTCGGCCTAGGCATGAGGCTCGGCCGTCGCGGACATGGCAATGGAAGGTGGGCCCCGATTGCGCCGCCACCGGCCGCGGGCGCGTCGGTGTCTTAGGATTCCAGCCGGATATCCTGCCGGAGTCAGGTCCCGGCGGCGCTGGCTCGCGGCACGAGCCGCGAGAGGAACGCCGTCGGGATCTTCCTTTCCCAGTCGTGGCGCAGCCCGGCCGGGTGAGGAGTCGCAAGTAGGCTGCGAAAAGATCTTCGTGAAATCTTCACACTTTTTTCAAGTTTGTTCGTTATCGTATTTGAAGGCATCTCATTTGGAGCAAGAAACGGCGCACCAATCATCGCGCGGTGCGCGAATATGCAAAGGGCTATTCCAATGCCGAGCACCGTTCTGATCGTTGAAGACGACCCGCACACCACGCGGTTGGTGCGCCTCTATCTTGGCCGCGACGGCCACAAGGTGCTCTCCGCCGCCGACGGCTTGAACGGACTGCAGCTAGCCAGGAAGGCCAGGCCGGACCTGGTCGTTCTCGACCTGATGCTACCGCGCCTGGACGGGATGGAGGTGTGCCGCGCGTTGAGGAGGGAGGACTCGAACGTCCCGATAATCATGCTCACGGCCCGGGTCGAAGAAGAGGACCAACTCAAGGGCCTGGACCTTGGCGCAGACGACTATGTAGCTAAACCGTTCAGCCCGAAGGAGCTGGCCGCCCGTGTAAGGGCGGTGCTGCGCCGGACCAAGCGCGAGGGGCTGGACAAGGGACCCGGGAAGCTGGAATGCGGGGAGATCACAGTCGACCTGCGCCTGCGCCAGGTCCACGTAGCGTCCACTGAGTTGGTATTCACGCCCACGGAGTTCCGCTTGCTGGCGATGTTCACGCGGCAGCCTGGAAGGACCTTCACCAGGGAGCAGATAATCGACCAGGTCTTCTGCTACGACTTCGACGGATTCGACAGGACCGTGGACGCCCACGTCTCCAATCTCCGGCGCAAGCTCGTCAGGGCGCTTCCGGCCAGGACCGAGTACATTCACACAGTCTATGGGATCGGTTACAGGTTCGGACATGAGTAGGTGGTTCTTCAGCCTGCAATTTCGCTTGATTGTTGGATTCGCCGTTGCGTTGTCCCTGACCCTCGGCGGCGTGAGCCTGTACATCGGATACGCCGCGCAACGAGAGGTGGAGCGAATCCAATTGGAGATTGACGAGGTACGGACGGCCCGTATAGAGCGTCTCGTCTCGCGGTTCTACTCCACCGGAAACGATTGGACCGGCGTCCAGCCGGTGGTCGAGAGGGCTGCGGAGCTGTACGCGCGACAGATAGTGGTCGTCGACCGAGACGGCCGAATCGTTGGCGACTCGCACCGCCCCAAGGGCCACCCTTTCAGGCAGGGCCGTGGAGATCAACCCTTTTCGCCGGTGCGTCGCGGCGGCCTCATGGTCGGCTCTTTGCTGGTGGTCCCGAGCGATGTTCCACAAACCATTCCGGAGCCCCCTCTTTCCCAGTTTGCGCAGGCGATAAACCGCGCGCTGATTCTGGCCGGTCTGGCCGTGGGCGCCGGAGGGATCCTGCTGGTGTCGCTGGTATCCGGGAACGCCCTTGCGCCGGTCAGGGCGCTGAATGCCGCGGCGGGGCGGCTTGGAGACGGAGACCTGTCCCAGAGGGTGCCCGCGCCGAGCCGCGACGAGGTAGGGCAGCTAGGCCGAACATTCAATACGATGGCCCAAGGACTCGAGAACTCCGAGCGCCAGCGCAAGAACCTTGTTGCCGACGTTTCCCACGAGCTGAGGACGCCCCTGTCCAATATACAAGGATACGTCGAGGCTATACGCGACGGCGTCCTCGAGCCAGACGAGGCCACGATGGGCACCATCCACGAGCAGATACGGCACCTGACGCACCTGGTTGAGGACCTCAGGCTGTTGGCACAGGCGGAGGCCGAGGACTTTCAACTGGACATCGAGCCGGATTCACTTGATGAGGTGGTCGGGCGATCGGTGGAGGCGTTTTGCGCCAGGGCGGAGTCCCGCGGGATCGCGTTGAAGCTGGAGGGTACGCCACACATGCCTATGATCGCCCTCGACCGGACGCGCATCGCCCAGGTGCTGGGAAACCTCCTGGAGAACGCGGTCCGCCACACCCCGTCCGGTGGCGAGGTGACGGTTTCCGTCGGTGCCGAGAAGGGCTCCATGGCCACGGTCACTGTGGCCGATAACGGAGAGGGCATTCCAGCAGACGAACTGGAGCACGTATTCGAGAGATTCTATCGGGTAGATCGCTCGCGGGCCAGGACCACCGGAGGGACGGGCATGGGGCTGACCATCGCCAAGAAGCTGATCGAGGCTCACGGCGGCGCTATTCGCGTCGAGAGCACGATAGGCGCGGGCAGCCGGTTCGTATTCGAGCTGCCATTGACACGGCAAGATCCGGCATAGATATCGGGGATGAGGGAGGAAAACATGCTAGAGGCCATCAGGGATGTCAGGCCGTGGCAGATCGCCGCGATAGTGATCGTGCTGCTGGCCGCGGGCGGCGGGACCTACGGGGGGCTGCGGCTCCTCCAGGATAATGGCGGCGAGGCGCTGGAATCCGACCAGCAGCTCATTCCGGTGCAGAGAGGCGACCTAGTAAACGAGGTCTCCATCAACGGGAGTCTGCTCTTTCCAGACCGGGAAACGCTGAGGTTCAGCGTCCAGGGGACCGTCGGCCGGGTGCTGCTCGAAGAAGGCCAGCAGGTGACCAAGGATCAGTTGCTGATCGCGCTGGACGAGGAGACGGTGACCAACCTGGAGAAAGCGGCAGCCCAGGCCAGGGTCACGCTGCGGGACGCCGAGGACACGGTCGCAGACCTCCAGAGCCAGGCCACCTCCCTCGATCTGGCCCAGGCGGAGGCCAGCGTGGCGAACGCCAGGGTGGCCCACACGGCGGCCGAGAACGCCCTCGCGGTGCTTCTCGAAACGGATCCCAGAGAGCTGGCTTTGAAGGAGCTTGCGGTGGCCAACGCCACGGTCGCTCTCGAGGACGCCTCGGATGTTCTTGCCAAGCTCTTGGAGCCTCCCACTTCCCAGGCGCGGGCCAGGGCCGAGTCCACCGTGACGGACTCGAAGCTTGCGCTGCAGCGCTCCGAGGATGCCCTTGACAGCATGCTGAATCACACCGCAGAGGAGATGGCCAAGGCCGAGTCGTCGGTGACGGACGCCGAGCGATCCCTCCAGGTCGCCGAAGAGGCTCTCGAAAGCCTGCTGGCACCGACGGCTCAGCAGATCGCCGAGGCAGAGCTCGCGGTATCCCGTGCCAGGCTGCTGGCGGCCGAAGCGTCCACCGCCCTTCTTGCTCTGGAGCAGGGGCCGGACGACGATGAGATCGCCAATGCGCAGTCGGACGTGGAATCCGCGATAACGGCCTTGGCGGACGCCCGGGTAGACCAGGAGCTCACCGGCAAAGAGTGGGCCAGCAAGGTTGAGGCGGCGTTGGATTCCGTCGATGCCGCCCTCGACGGCTATGAGCGAGTCTTCCTGAAGTGGCTTGGCGCCGAGCTAACCGCTGACGAGACGCTGATGGACCCCGGCGCGCTCCTGGCATCCTGGGATGTGGACCTGGCGGCGCTGTTCGACCCGGGAACGCGGTTCTCCGGGTTCCGCCAGCCATTGTTAGCTACCGCCCCGGTCGATGACCCTGCGACGCGGTGGGACGAGGGAGTCGTCGTCACATGGGTAAACTTTTATCCAGGCGAGATCGTCGTCACCTGCGAGAGCGGCTCGGCCCCGTTTCAAGGAGTGTGCATTGAGGAAGAGATGAGTGTGGCCTGGGACGCCGTCGACAACGCCAGAGACCAGTTCGATACGACCGTTCTCCTCTCGCAGAAAGCATTGTCCGGCGCCGAGACCGGAGTCGCCAAGGCGGACGACTCCGTCGCAAATGCCGAAGACCGCCTTGCCGAGCTGACGGCGGCCGCGGATATCCTTGACATCGAGACGTCGGCGGGAGACCTCGAGCTGGCGTTGCTGGCTTTGCAGGCCCGTGAGGAGGAGCAGGCGGCGCTGGCGCAGGCGCCGGAGGCGCTTGACGTCGCAGCCCTCGCGGCGAACATAACTCTGGCATCGGCCCGGCTGGAGACGGCGCGGGCAGACCTGGCCGCGCTCAAGTCCGACCCCGACCCGGTGGAGGTCGAGGGCAAGAACAAGCAGATCGCTCTAGCTAAAGCCGACCTGGAGACCGCGGAGGCGGATCTGGCCGCGCTCAAGGCCGACCCTGACAAGCTCGAGATCGAGGCGCGAGAGAAACTGATCGCCCTGGCCGAGGCCGACCTGGAAGAGGCCAGGAATGATCTGGTCGAATTGATAGGGGGATCAGACCCGTTGGAGCTGGATGCCAGCAGGAAGCAGTTGGGAGTGACGCTCGCGAAACTTGGGCAGGCGGAGGAGGACCTGGAGGAGCTCAAGGCCGGACCTGACGCTCTAGTGCTTACGCTGAGAGAGGCGGACACGGCCTCCGCCCGAGCCTCAATGGAGGTCGCCCTTCTGCAACTCGAGGACGCCTTCATGAGAGCTCCCTGGAGCGGAATCGTGACAGTCCTGAACGTGGAGACCGGCGATTCGGTTAATCGAAACACGCTGGTCCTCGAGATCGTCGACCCCACGGTGGTCGAAGTGGACGGCATCGTGGACGAGATCGACGTGCTTTTCATTCGGCAGGGCGCGGCGGCCTCGGTGACTATGGACGCCCTCCCCGGCCAGACCTTGGATGGTATAGTGTCGGAGGTGGCCTCCGAGTCGATCACTCAGCAGGGGGTTGTCAGCTATCCGATGCGCATCCGCCTGCAACCGCCCGAGGGCGTGCTGCTTCCGGAGGGGCTGAGCGCCGTCGCCAGCGTCGTGATACGCGAGGAGCGAGACGTGCTGCTGGTGCCCCTCCAGGCCTTGCGCGGCAGCTTCGACGAGCCGGCTGTGATGGTGATGTTCAATGGGAAGGTAGATGAGCGGGCCGTCGAACTGGGCAACAGCGACGATTTCTGGGTGGTGATCCAGGGCGGCCTGGCCGAGGGCGAACAGGTGGTGTGGCAGACCGAGCAAGCAACCACCAGCGGCGGGTTTGGCGGGTTCGGCGGCGGTAATTTTCGCCGGTTCCAGGGAGGATTTACTAGCGGTGGAATTCCGGGGGGCGCCGGGCGTGCCCGCATTGTTACAGCAGATCACGACTGACGGGTGATATCAGGTGATACAACTTGACGGCATAACAAAGGTCTACCGTATGGGCAATGTGACCGTGGCCGCCCTCCAGGGCGTCGACCTCTCTATAGGGGAGGGCGAGATGGTCGCTATCATGGGCCCTTCCGGGTCCGGGAAGTCCACGCTGATGAACATCATAGGTTGTCTCGACGTGCCAACCTCGGGGCATTACTACCTGGAGAGCGAAGACATAGGCGGCGTGGGCGACAACCGGTTGGCGGCCATACGAAACAGGAAGATAGGGTTCGTGTTCCAGACATACAACCTGCTTCCAAGGCTAAGCGCCCTGGCCAACGTGGAGCTCCCCTTGATGTATGGCAGCGGCCGCGACCGAAGGAAGCGAGCGGTGGGCGCCCTGGAGCGGGTGGGCCTTGGCGCCCGCATCGGCCATCGCCCCACGGAGCTTTCCGGTGGCGAGCAGCAGCGAGTGGGCATCGCCCGAGCTCTCGTGAAGGAGCCGGCCCTGCTGCTGACCGATGAGCCGACCGGCAATCTCGACAGTCGCTCCAGCGTGGAGATCATGGCGATCCTTCAGCGCCTGAACCGGGAAGAGGGGATACCGGTCGTAGTGGTCACCCATGACCGTGACATCGCGCAGCATACACAGCGGATAGTGTCGATCCTGGACGGCCTCGTCGTAGGTGACGAGATAGTGCACGAGCCCCGCCGGGCCGTAGTGGCGGCCGAGGGACAGGAACGGAGTGTCTCATGAGCGCACTAGCGACGCTGCTCACCGCGCTGTCCTCCCTGGGCGCCAACAAGCTCAGGGCCGGGCTGACCCTGCTGGGCATTGTGATCGGAGTGACGTCGGTCATCTCGCTGATGGCCATAGGCAAGGGCGCGCAGGAGTCCATCACGTCGAGAATTGAGTCGCTGGGGACTAACCTCCTGTTCGTAAGGCCGGGCGCGACGACCCAGGGCGGCATCAGCTCCGGCCTTGGCAGCGCGGGGACTCTGACACTGGACGACGCGTATGCCCTGCTTGACCCGATTTTCGCGCCCTCGGTGGCGGCGGTCGCCCCGGAGATAAGCAACAACGGCCAGATCGTGGCCGGCAGGGAGAATACCTTCTCTCAGATCATCGGCGTGACGCCGGATTACGAGTTCGTCCGCAACTTCCCCGTCGGGTCCGGACAGTTCATCTCAAACGGGCAGGTCAACAATATCTCGCAAGTGGCCGTGCTTGGATCGCGAGTCTCTGAGAGCCTGTTCGGCTTCCGAGACCCGGTGGGTCAAAACGTCCGGATAAGCGGACGCCAGTTCGAGGTCGTCGGCGTGCTCGAAAGTCAGGGCGGGAGCTCCCTGGGCAATTTCGACGACCGGGTCATGGTGCCGATTACGACGGCGTACTTTCGCCTGGCGTCGCAGCGCACCACCCAGGGCGGCGTATCGGTGCAGACCATCAATGTCGAGGTGCGTAGCGGCGATGACATGGACAGCGCCCTTCAGGAGATCGCCACAGTGCTTCGCCTCCGCCACCGCATCACGGGGGAAGACGACTTTATCGTCAGCAGCCAGCAGGAGACCATCGAGACGCTGGAGGAGACCACCAACACCTTCGTGATCTTCCTCGGCGCCATCGCCAGCATCTCGCTGCTGGTCGGCGGTATCGGCATCATGAACATCATGCTGGTGTCGGTGACGGAGAGGACCCGGGAGATCGGCATTCGCAAGGCGATGGGCGCCAAGCGACGCGACATCCTGTTCCAGTTCGTCTCGGAGGCGACTCTGTTGAGTTTGAGCGGCGGAGGACTTGGAGTGGCCCTGGGGATCGCGGTATCGGAGCTGTTGGACGGCAGGTCTCTGGGAGGGCAGTCCTTCCAGACGGCGTTCAGCGGTGACATCGCTTTGCTGGCTCTGGTCGTGTCGGGCGCCATCGGCCTGTTCTTCGGAATATATCCCGCCATGCGTGCCGCAAGGCTGCATCCCATTGAGGCCCTGCGGTCCGAGTAGCCTGGCATCTGTTCTTAGGAGGTGGAGAAGTGAAGGTGTTCGAGATCAAGGTCGCGGCGCTCCTGCTGGCAGGGGTGGTCGTGGCGGGAGCTCTGATAGCATGCGCCGGCGGCGCCGCCGAGGAGCCCACTCAGGTTAGCTTCCCGACGCCTCCGTCGGCCGCCAGGGACGCCCAGACCGCGGTGCAGCATGAACCGAGTCAAGTCGACAACAGCGAAGATACTAGCACAAGCGTCGCTGCCGCCCCGGGCACAGGGCTCGACGCGGACGCATTGAGCGCTCTTCGGGAGCGATTTGCCTCCGGAGACCTCAGCCAGGAGGAGCTGAACGAGCTTCGGCAGCAGTTTCAGCAGGGAGGCGGGTTTGGAGGAGGCTTAGGCGGCCCGGGCGGGTTAGCGTTCACTCCGGGAACCATCGACAGTATCGACGGCGCCACGTTAGTCGTGACCACACCCCGTGGCACCGTGTCGGCGATCGTCGGCGACGAGACGGCCATAAACATTACGTCGGAACGCGGCGTGGAGGGTCTTGAGCTGGGGATGCAGGTTTCGGTATTCGGCGAGCGCGGCGACTCGGGCGTACTTGTTGCGAGCACCATTACTGTCGCTACTGAGGACGGGGACGGGTTTGGCCGTGGACGTCAATTCGGCGGTCGTTTTGGCGGTGGCCAGGGTGGTGGCGGCTTCACTGGCGCGCAGAGTCAAGGTGGTGGGAGATTCACCGGCAGGCAGGGCCAGGGCGGTGGCGGGCTCGGTGGCAGACAGGGTCAAAGTGACGGCGGCTTCGGTGCTGGGCTGGCCCTGTTCGGTACGATCGAGAGCGTTGAATTAACCTCGGTGACCATCGAGACGGCCCAGGGGCCACTGCCGGTAGACGTCGATTCCGGCACCGTGGTACGCATGACGATCAAAGGCGACATCGGCGACCTCGAAGAGGGGATGGAGGTGATTGTCCGCGGGGACCCGGGCGAGGACGGTCCGATAGACGCCGCCTCGATAACGGTGGTGCCGCCGACATCTTTGGCCCCATCCGATGCGATCTTCGCGGCCCCGACGGCCACGCCGTCGGATACCGCCACGCCTAGCGCCGCCCCGGAGCCGCTGGCTCTCGGGGACACCCGTTTGGACATTGTCGGTGGCACCGAGGCGCGATATCTGGTCAAGGAGCAACTGGCTAGACTAGACCTGCCGAATGACGCGGTCGGGGTCACGACGGCCGTTGAGGGCAGCCTCGTTTTTGGGCCCGAAGGCGCCATTCGCTCCGATCAATCTCACCTGACCGTGGACCTCAGCAGTCTGAAGAGCGACGAGAGCAGGCGGGACAACTTCATCAAGGGCCGGACCCTGGAGACCGATCAATATCCGCTGGCCAGCTTCGTTCCAATGGAGGCCCCCGGCATGCCGTCGCCGCTGCCAACCGAGGGCGAGGTGACGTTCCAGCTTGTTGGGAAAATGACCATCCACGGTGTGACGACCGGGCTCACGTGGGAGGTTACCGCGATCTTTGAAGGCGACACCGCGAATGGACTGGCGACCACGAGCTTTCCGTTCTCGCAGTTCGACATGAGCGTGCCCAGAGTGTTTCTCGTACTGAGCGTGGAGGATAATATCCGCCTCCAGATAGACTTTCGCATGAAGGTTACTGAGTCAGGATAGGGGCGCGATCGGCGGGCAGGTCAACGAGATACACCGGGCGGAACGGTCTGGCCGTTGATGACCAGACGGACCACCCGCTCAGTAGCGTTGCCATCGACGTTGAGGGCCGCCTTGACTGCCGCCGCGTTGCCGGATAGGTCTCGCGAGAGAACACGCTTGAGCTCGCGCACCGAGTGGACCTCGTGACTCCCGCCAACTATGCTCAGCGGATATCCGCCGCACGACTCTCTCAGCTCGGAGAGGTCGCCGTCCAGAAGGATGTTGATCGTCGGGATGTCCAGCAGAGCGGACTTCAGCCCCATGGTGGAGTACTGGGTGATACTAACGTCGGCCACGGCCAGCAGCTCGTGGCTGTCCAGCTTGGTGTCGACCGTGAGGCCGCCTACCCGAGCCATGATGTCCGAGTAGTCGCGACTGTCCCGCGGGTGGCGTGAGAAGGCGAGGCGATCACCACTTCGAAGGGAGTCCACTACCCACTGCAAGGCGTCGGGGACCTCGGGGGGGCGCACCCGGAACAGCAGCCTGGCCGAAGAACACCAACCGTTCGTCGCCGCGGACGCCGAGCTCCTGTTGAGGCCGCCTGGACCGCGGACGACCACCGGAGTATCTGTCGAGACCAGGGTGGCCGGTGATCACGATTCTGCCGGGGCGCGCGCCCCTATCAATCAAGATACTGGCGCTCAGTTGGTCGAGAGTGGCCCAGAGGGTCGGAAAACCGGTCCACGGCGACCAGACACCCCAGGACTCGGTCACCTGCACGACCCTGATGCCGGCCCGCACGCCGGATGCGATCAGCACCTCCTCGACGGCGGCCCGTCCCTCACCCTGCCACGTGGAGCATCCGACCAGGATACTATCGGGACCGAACGAGCGGATTAGGCCCAGTCCATAAGACTCCGGGACATCCACCACGCCGCCCGAGTAGCCGGAGTCGTACAACTCGTCGAACGCCACTCCCTGCGCTCTTAGTACGGCTGCGGAACCGCCAAAGCCTCTGGTGTGCGGCAAACCACCATTGACCCCGATCAGTAGAACCTCGTGTCTCTGGGCGCCAGCCCATTGACGACCGGGCCAATCGCCTCGGCCGATCCCGGATGTCTGGCGGCAGCCAGGACCTTCATCTCACACTCTTGATCTGGCCGTTTCGCAAATCGCTTCCTTCCTAATCCGTCGCCTTCCATTTTACAGCATCGCGGCGGATACGATCACCATGCACTAGACTCCAGCAGCCTCCGTCAGGTACCCTCATAACAGCTATCAACGAAGGAGAAGAAGAGTGAAACAGAACTCGCTGGGACAGACGGGACTCGCCATCGGCCCATTTGCGTTGGGGTGTGTTACCTTCGGCAGGGAGATCGACGAGGAGTCGTCTTATCGCGTCATGGACTACGCCGTCGATAAAGGCATCACCTTCTTCGATACCTCGCAGAACTACGGCGGCGGTCAGTCCCGGCGGGCGCGGCGGGAGATGTATGGCATCGATGACAGGCGCGAGGTTACCGGGGAGATGAGCTCGTCGGAGGCAGTTATCGGCCGCTGGCTGCGCAAACGCAGAGGCAGCGACCGGATCACTGTGTGCAGCAAAGTGTGGTCGGTAGACAGCCCCGAGTCGATATCCGAGGCCCTCGACGCCACCCTGGAACGCCTAGGCACCGGCCACGTCGAAATCTACAAGCTGCACAAGCCCATCCCGGATGTGCCGATGGCCGAGCTGCTTGGGGCCCTGGCGGCTGAAGTGGAGTCGGGACGAGTCGGGATCATAGGCTGCAGCAACCATTCCGCCGCTCAGCTCCAGGAGGCTCTGAATATCAGCGAGGAGCAGGGGTATCCCCGGTTCGAGATCGTACAGCCCGGCTACAGCCTGGCGAATCGAGACTGCGAGGCGGACCTGCTGCCGCTGTGCATGAAGGAGGGTATCGCGGTGACGCCCTATAGTCCCCTCGGCGCCGGATTTCTTGCGGGAAAATACTCTCCAGACAAGAGTGACCTGCCGACGGGCACGCGCTACCACATCATGCCGGCCCACGCCGACTCCTACTTTAGCGATCGGAATTTTCGTGTCGTAGAGCGGCTGCGCGCCAAATCTGCTGAGCTGGGTGTGCCTATGGTCCGGCTCGCGATGGCCTGGGCGATGACCCATCCCGCCATCACGGCCGTGCTCGTGGGCGCGCGAGAGCCCTCCCACATCGACAATGCGCTTGCCGCATACGAGATGGGATTGGACCCCGATCTTCGCGCGCAGATGTCGGCATGGGGCGATGAGAAGGTCTAAGGCCCGCGCCGTTTTCCAGCCAGGTCGGAAAAGCCCCTCCACCAGCCCGAGAGCGGTGAACGGCAGGACCACCTGAAGGGCCAGCTCAATGGTAGGCGGGCTCAATGCGGCCTACTGCAGCATAGTCAGCGACCCGCCTCCCACCAACAATATCCGCCGAGCGTGCCTAGCATGGTCTGTGAAACCGAAATCGAACGTTCGGCGCGCCACCGTCCGCCTTCACCGCCGTCGCTGTCGTCATCTCGTCCTTGCTTCGTCCTCAACGCGACCTTTATCGCCCACCACGCCCCGGCATTGATCGTGGCTTTGAGCGTGAACGCCAGTGCGGCGAGCCCCAGGGCTATAGCCCCGATCGCTGACATGCCCGCGACGCTGCTAATAGGTGAGCCGATTATCTGAATCCTGCCCGTGGCGCCACATATGACTTCGCCTTGGTCGTCGATGCTCTCCCACGATAGCCGTATAGGTCGACGGCTCAATCTGTCAGATCTGAGATTCCTGTCGATCCTTGATACGCTCCACCATTCAGAGCAGGACCGTGAACCTGATCCGCCTGCCGAAGAATTTGACGTAGATGTCGTTCTGCGTAGCCTCCTGCGGGGCGACAACCCGAACGCCGACGTCATCGCCCACGTGCACCTTGATGGTGTTGCCGCTGAGCGGGACGCCGTTGAAAGAGACGAAGCACACCTCATCCTATTGTGCTTCAGCGGGGAAAGAGTGCACGTGCGTGACCACGGCCACTGCGATCAAGGCCATCATGGTGATCACTGATTTGTGCACTGTCGCTGTACGCAACTTATCGGTCCTTTGTAGTGGTCGGTCGGCTCGTCCGGGCCAGCCCTGAAATGGCGCCGGAAAGCTATCGGGAGTGCCGGCTGTAATGGGCTTGGACGATGAGCGGTCCCGGACCAACAGCCCGTGTCCCGTAGAGGTGGCACATGCTTACACGTCCAATTTACATATGATGCCGGAAATAGTCCATACGTAGATACACGGAGGCTATTCACCCTTCGATTCTAGGGGTTATTGTCAGCCGCCATGGGGTGGGAGCACTCTGATAAAGGAGAGGACGTGATCGGCAAGTGACGGTCCGGGCGTGGCCACGCCCGGCGCACTGAGAGCGGGATAATGGCACTGGGCGAGGCCGCCGCCCTGCGGGAGATGGCTCGTGGGGCGCCCCGCAGCCCTTGTCAGACATTCGATAAGGGGAGGGACGCCCTACGTAATTCAAAGTATTCGGTGCGACGAGAAGTCTCTAGCCATAGGGGTCGGCGGCGTCACGGAGGCCATCGCCCATGAAGTTGAAAGAAAGCACCGCCACGATCACCGGCAGTGCGGGGAACATCAGCCACGGATAGATGGCCACCGCCTGGATGTTCTGGGCCTGCTTGAGCAACACGCCCCAGCTGATCGCGGGCGCGCGTAGACCCAGACCCAGGAAGCTGAGCGCGGTCTCGGCGATTATCATGGCGGGTATTGCCAGAGACGCGGCGGCGATCACGTGGCTGGTGAAGGAGGGGACCATGTGGCGGAATATGATGCGCAGGTCCGTTGCGCCCGACAGACGAGCGGCGGTGACAAACTCCTCCTCGCGGAGCGCCAGGAACCTTCCGCGGACGACGCGGCCCAACTCTGTCCAACTTATTAGTGAGATAATGATGGTGATTGAAAAGAAGATCCTGGCTGGACTCCAGTCCCTCGGCACTGCCGCCGCAAGGGCAATCCACAGAGGAATCGTCGGTATAGAACGGAGGATTTCGATGACCCTCTGTATGACCGTGTCGATGGGGCCGCCGTAGAATCCCGAAAACCCCCCCAGGCCGATACCCAGAAACAGACTGATGGTGACGCCCACCAAACCGATGGACATGGAGAGGCGGGTGCCGTAGACCATCCTCGAG
>CAZJDV010000007.1:0-29965 GCA_964544865.1 uncultured Dehalococcoidia bacterium
GCGTTGGGGTTTATCGCTATCTTCTTCACCACAATGATTCGCTACGATGGGCAACCGTCTGAGCGATCCAACAAGGACATGTTGGGCGACATCAAGGAGGGACTGTCCTACATCTCGGGCAACTCGATGGTTCTGCTGCTCTTGGTCATGGGGATGACGACCGCGCTGCTGGCGATGCCCTTCCGTTTCCTGATACCCGTATTCGTGGTCGATATCTACGGTAGGGGACCGGAGGCCCTTGGACTCCTCGTCAGCTTGATGGGTCTGGGCTCGCTGATCGGGGCGATGGCGATAGCATCGATGGGAAAATGGAAGCGTGGTCTTCTGCTCATCCTGGGCAGCTTCGCGTCCGGTATCGGCCTGCTCATGGTGGCCGCGTTCCCCTATTATCTGGCGGCCTCCGGGATCATGCTCCTGCTCGGGCTCGGCGACGCGTCGCGCCGCACTCTCAACCAGACCCTCATCATGGAGCTCGTCGACGACAGGTACCGCGGGCGGGTCATGAGCGTGTTCATGATGAACTTCGGCCTGATGCCCCTCGGTGTGCTGCCCGCGGGGTACGCCATCGAAAAACTGGGCGGTCAGACGACAGTCGCGATACTTGGCGCGGGGGTAATAGTGGTCGCCGCCGCGATCCTTCTCACCCAGAAAGAGCTCCGGGAGTTCGAGTAGCGCCCCAAGCGCCAAGCCCGCTCTCCTTCGCCAGCCTTCAGAACCCAACACCTAACACCTAACACCCTCCCCATGCTATCCTTCGAGATGGAAACAAGTTCACGGCGCCATTCGAGGGCCGGGAGCGCAACCCAGGATCGCCTTTCAATGCCCCTCAAAGAGAGAAGATGCTACCCATCACCCAGGTCTCCGATTCCATGGGCCTCGATCCGGAGACGGTGCTGCCGTACGGGAAGCATGAGGCGAAGATCTCCCTCGACGCCATCCGCGCGGGCGATCCAAAGGGCAAAATAATCCTCGTCACCGCCGTGACGCCGACCAGGGCCGGTGAGGGCAAGACCACGGTGACGGTGGGGCTCACGCAGGCGATTGGCAGGCTCGGCCACAGGGTCGCGGCGACGCTGAGAGAGCCGTCTCTGGGGCCGATTTTCGGCATAAAAAAGGGGGGGCGGCACCGGCGGCAGCGCGTCCAGGGTAGTGCCCGAGGACGAAATCAACATTCACTTCACGGGCGATGCCCACGCCGTGTCCTCCGCTCATAACCTGCTAGCGGCCCTCACCGACAACGTGTCCCAGCGTGGCAAGATCAAGGGCTTCCTGCCGGACGGCATTACGTGGCGGCGGGTTGTCGATATCGAAGAGAGGGCCCTGCGCTCCATCATCACCGGCCTGGGGGGCAATTCCAACGCCCCGATGCGCGAGACAGGATTCGACATCGTCACGGCGTGGAGATCATGGCCATCCTGGCCCTTTCGTCAGACCTCCAGGACCTCAGGGCCCGCCTCAGCAGGGTTGTGGTGGGTTCAACGCGCGATGGCAAGCCCGTGACCGCGGCTGACGTGGACGCGGTCGGCTCCATGATGTCGCTGCTCAGGTATGCCATTGAGCCCAATCTGGTACAGACCCTGGAGGGGCAGCCGGTGGTCATCCATACGGGGCCGTTCGGCAATATCGCCCACGGCTGCAGTTCGGTCGTCGGGGACAGACTGGCTCTCGGCTACGCCGACTACGTCGTGACAGAGGCAGGGTTCGGCGCCGATCTGGGCTTCGAGAAATACATAAACATAAAGGCCCGGACCAATGGCCTGGAGCCCAGCGCCGTCGTGATGGTCGCCACAGTGAAGGCCATGCGGTCGCATGGCTGGGTCAAGTCCCGCGAGTTGGACACGCCGAACGAGGATGCGGTGGAGAAGGGCTGTATCAACCTGGAGCATCTCGTTGGCGTCGTTCGCGCATATGGTCTTCCGGTCGTCGTGTCCATAAACGAGTTCCCGTCGGACACCCCCGAGGAGACGGCCATAGTGAAACGAGTCGCTGAGGCCGCCGGGGCAGCCGTCGCAGCCGTCGCGGTCCCGACACGCATCTACGCCGAAGGGGGCACCGGCGGTATCGACCTGGCCGAAGCCGTCGTCGAGGCCGCCAAGGGCGGCCGCCCGGAGATGACCTACCTGATCCCGGAGCACGCCACCGTCGAGGAAAAAGTCCTTGCCCTCGCCCAGAAGGTCTACAACGCCGACGGCGTCAATTGGGCCCCCACCGCCAGAAGACGGCTCAGGGGATTTCACGAGCAAGGCTGGGGCAGGCTTCCCGTCTGCATGGCCAAGACCCACCTCTCTATCTCGCACATTCAAAGCCGTGTGGGCCGTCCCTCCGGGTACACATTCCGGATATCGGACGTCCGGGCGTCGGTAGGCGCGGGCTTCATCTACCCCATCGCAGGGACCATGATGACCATGCCTGGCCTGCCGGGAACGCCCCGCTCCCTCGACGTGGATGACGAGGGAAACATCATCGGGCTGTAACTTAAACCATTTAGCGTCTGACATGCGTTTCTCAATGTCCGAAGTGATAGGGCTGTACGTCACCGGGATCGTCCTCACCGGTGGGAACGGACCAGCCCCCTGTGTAACGATTACATCAGCAAGTTTCCATATCATGACCATGCGTCCGATGTGCCTGGTTGACGCCGCCGCCTGACTTGGTAAGGCAGCGTGCAAGACAGCTTGCCGGCCCAGGCCACGGTCTGGGCCGAGTGCAACGACCCCCTCCCCGTCTTGCCATCGGCAATTCCCCCTTGTACTATTTTCCTGCGGACCAGCCGAAAAGGAGCCATCCCTCATGCCGACCCGCCTCACCCAGTTGCCAAAACCCGACGCGGAGCAGTACAAAGAAGAACGCAAGCTGTTTCTCGTGCCGAATTTCTTTCTGTCTCCGGAAATGCCGCAAGACGGACTCGACCTGCTCGAGAGCTACTGGTCGGAGATCCGCGACCATGTCGAGAACCTGGAAAGGTCCCTTGGCAAGGTCTCCCACGTGTACCACGAGGTCGTGTACAGCGACGGTGACGAGGGGATGCTTACGCTGCAGGAGATGAATCCCAAGGGGGCCTCTTTCATCCACGCGATATGCCAATCCGATGCGGAATTGGAGGCCACCGAGGACAGAGTTCTCCTGGAGGAGAGCAGCGACTGGCGCCGCTGCCTGTCGGCGGGCCTGGTCAGCGAGAAGGTGCTGACCAGGCCCACGGAAGGTTACCAGCAGGCCACCAGCGGGCGCTACGAGCACATCGCAAAGAGGATCGATGAGACGCTCCAGCCTGGCGAGTCCAGCGTGCTGTTCATCGGCGAGGACCACAGGGTGCAGTTCCCGTCCGACGTAAAGGTCTTCTACGTGGCGCCCCGCTCCCTCGATGCTCTGAAGCGCTGGATCGCCGACCAGATGCGCGCTCCGCCGCCGCCTCCGCCGGAGCGGTCTGAAGACGCCGGGCCGCAAGAGTGACGTCCTCCGCGGCCAGGCACCGCAGCCGGGAGTGGCTCGACACCCCGGATCTGTACGGGTGGCTCAGACGCGCCGCCTTCCGGTCCCAGGGCTTCGGTGAGGAGGCGTACGAGGGACGGCCGATCATCGGGATCTGCAACTCCTGGAGCGAGTTGACCCACTGCAACATGCACCTCAAGCAGCTCGCGGAGGCCGTCAAGCGCGGGGTATGGCAGGCCGGCGGGTTTCCCCTCGAGTTCCCGGTGATGTCCCTGGGCGAGTACAACATGCGTCCCACGACCATGCTCTACCGAAACCTCATGAGCATGGAGGTGGAGGAGTCCATAACAGCCAATCCGCTCGACGGGGTCGTCCTTCTGTCGGGCTGCGATAAGACCACGCCCGCGATGATGATGGGTGCGGTCAGCGCCGACGTGCCCGCCATCGTTGTCACCGGAGGCCCCCAGCTCGCGGGGAACTGGCGGGGAGAGGAGCTGGGGACCTGCACGGACTGCCGCAGGTACCAGCAGGAGCTCCGCGCCGGGCGCATCACCGAAGACGACTGGGCCGAGCTGCAGGGCAGCATCATCCGCAGTCCGGGACACTGCGCGGTCATGGGCACCGCCTCGACGATGGCAGCGATCGCAGAGGCGATGGGCATGGCGCTTCCCGGCAACGCCGCCATACCGGCGGCGGACTCCCGACGTTCCCAGCTAGCGGAGGCCGCCGGACGGCATATCGTCAAGCTTGTGGCGCTAGACCTCCGACCCTCCAAGATCGTCACAAGGCAGTCTCTCGAAAACTCGATCCGGACCCTGCACGCCGTGGGTGGCTCCACCAACGCCATCGTCCATCTGATCGCCATCGCCGGTCGGGCCGGAATCGACCTCCCCATGAGCCTGTTCGACGAGATGTCCAGGAGCACTCCCCTGCTGCTGGACCTGAAGCCATCGGGCCAGTTCCTTATGGCCGACTTCTTCCACGCTGGCGGCCTGCCCGCCCTGCTCCGCGGGATGTCGCCGCTTCTCGACTTGGACGCGATCACGGTGACGGGGCGCAGCCTCGGCGAATGCATCTCGGAGTCTAAGACCTACGACACCGAACTTATCCGGGACCTCGAGCGGCCCCTGAGCCCCGAAGGGGGGCTGGCGGTCCTGCGAGGGTCGCTGGCTCCTGACGGCGCGGTCATCAAGTCCTCCGCCGCGTCGCCCGACCTGCTGACGCACCGCGGACGCGCCGTCGTGTTCGACAGCCACGATGACCTCGCGAGACGAATAGACAGCGAGGACCTGGACGTGAATCGCGACGACATACTTGTGATGCGCGGGTCCGGGCCCGTGGGCGGACCCGGCATGCCCGAGTGGGGCTTCCTGCCGCTGCCCAAGAAGCTCCTGCGGCAGGGGGTTTGGGACATGGTGCGGCTGAGCGACGCCCGAATGAGCGGCACCGCGTTCGGCACCGTGGTGGTCCACGTAACCCCAGAGTCCGCTATCGGTGGCCCCCTGGCGGCGGTCCGGAGCGGCGACATCATCGAGCTGGACGTGCCCAATCGACGCCTCGACCTGCTGGTGGACGACCGCGAGATCCAGCGCCGCATTTCCGATGGTCCCGCACTAGAGGCTCACTATCGCCGCGGCTACGGCTGGCTATTCACGCAGCATATCCTCCAGGCCGACCGGGGCTGCGACTTCGATTTCCTGCTGGCTGACCCGCAGCACGCCATTGCCCGCCCGGCCGCACCGCCAAGGAGAGAGCCCTCGTCATGATCGCCCCGAATCAAACTCAGCCGTCACCGGCCGCGACTCTGGCCCAGTTGATACACGGGTGCGCATCGACGCAGCTCGTCTGCCTCGCCGCCGGGCTAGGAATAGCCGACCTGCTCGCGGACAGCCCCCGGGACACCGACGACCTGGCGGCGGCGGCCGGAGCGCACCCCGACGCCCTCCAAAGGGTCCTGCGCGCCTCGGCCACTCTCGGGACATTCCACGAGCGCGGCGATGGGACGTTCGCACTGACCGGCCTGTCCCGCTTGCTGCAGAGCGGCGGCGCCGGCTCCATTCGATTAAGCGCCATCATGTACGGCGAAGAGTGGCACTGGAGGCCCTTCGGCGAGCTCATGCATAGCGTAGTCACCGGCGGGACCGCCTTCGATCACGTCTTCGGCAAGGGCTTTTTCGACTATCTCGGCGACCATCCCAGGGCTGCGGCCGCCTTCGACGATGCCATGACCGGCTTCACCTAGGCGCACGCCGAGGCCGCCGTGGAGGCGTATGACTTCTCCGGGACGCGCAAGGTGGTCGACGTTGCCGGCGGACACGGTTCGCTCCTCGCAGCCATCTTGAAATCGAGCCCGTTAGCCACCGGCGTCCTATTCGACCAACCCTCGGTGATAGCCGGGGGCCCTGCAGTCCTGGACGCCGAGGGTGTCACGGACCGGTGCGAGCTGGTCTCCGGCGACATGTTCGATTCCGTCCCCGCCGGCGGCGACGCCTACCTTCTCAAGTGGATCATCCACGACAGGGACAGTGCTCGCGCCATCGCCATATTGAAGAAATGCCGTGAAGCGATAGCGGACGACGGACGCTTGCTGCTGATCGAAAGAGTGCTGGCGCCGCTCGGAGAGGTCTCCCAGGGCACAAGGGGCGACATCACGATGATGGCGTTGACGGGTGGGCGCGAGCGCACCGAGTCCGAGTTCAAAGATCTGCTGAAGGCGTCGGGCTTCAGGCTCGCCGGGGTCGTGGCCACCGCGATCGAGCTCAGCGTCATCGAGGCGCGCCCGGTCTAGGACCGGCCGCCGGCGGCAGCACTCGCTTGAGCCAGGCTGCCATGTCCGTCACCACCTCGGCGGTTATCTGATGGGCCATCTCGTACTCGTGGAGCTCGGGTTTGTATCCGTAAGCCTCAAGGAAACGGCACGAGCCACGCCCTTCCGCCAGCGGGATTAGCGGGTCCAGCGTGCCATGGGAGATGAATACGTCCTGGTCTCGCGGAGCCGGCAGCATTCCCTGCATGTCGTCCCGGTCGGGAATTCGGGCGCTGAGCGCCATCACGCCCCGAAACAACTCGGGCCTGGGCAGCCCGTGGCGGTAGGCCATCATTCCGCCCTGGGAGAATCCGCCCAGCACGATGTTTCCTGGCGCGACCTGGTAGAGCTCCATCAACTCATCGATGAACTCCCCGACCTCGGCCTCGGCGGATCCATCCTCGTCGAACGCGGCGTCTAGCGGCTCGCTCCACGCGTACCCCGCCCTGCCATAGTCGAGGTCCAGGGAAATCGGCGCGTTTGGAAGTGCGTAAACGAATCTCTCGCGCTCTATCGTTGGAGTAAGGCCGGCGAAATTGACCATGTCCGAGCCATAGCCATGCAGCAGGACCACCATCGGATAATCAGCTCCCCGCCGGTAGGCGTCCGGCTCTACGACGACGTATTTGAGACTTCTGCCCTCAAGCTGCCTGGCATTCAATTCCCGGCTCCATTTACACGCCTCATGATGGTGTCTCCCCCCATAGGCTGGGCGATTTTCGCACTAGAGGCGTCGCGAGGAGGTGAACGACCGCCCGCGGGTCCTGACCTTGAACGGCGCTCCCAGTTGAATTAGAATTCAAAAGTTGGCACGACGCTGCTGTGCCGCAGGCGCATATGATTCTGACGATAGCATAGAGGTGAGGATGAGTAGATTTATCGAGTTGCTAGGCAAAGCCGGAGAGCAGTCCCCAGAGCCTATGGGGTTCGCGAGACGGGTTCCGAGCAAGGCGGCTGCCGGAGTGGTAGTCGCGGGGAGAGTGACCGCGGAGGCCCTCGCGGCTGCCCCGGACCTCGCCAAGACGGATGTACACGCTGTGGTCCTGGACGTCGAGACGTGGGACGAAAAGACCATCGAGGCCGCGATCGCACATCTCGCTGGGAGGGTTTGGGGACTGCGTGTGAGCAGCCTGGCCGCCGACCAGGTCAAGTACCTTATCGAGAAAGGTTGCGACTTCGCCGTGTTCGGAACTGAGCACTCGTCGGTCGCGGTGCTTGACGATGAGGAGTTTGGCACGCTGGTCTCCGTAACCTCTGACCTCGACGAGGATATCTCTCGCGGATTGGCGGCCATTTCGCTCGACGGCGCGCTCTTCACGCCGGATGAGGCAAGTTTTCCTCTCACCGTGCGAAAGCTCATGGACATCGGCCGGGTTCGCGGGCTGCTGGACGCTTTTTTCGTCATGGACGCTCCGGGGAACCTGAGCGGCGAGGACCTGGCCGCCCTGCGGGACCTGGGCGTGGCCGGCCTCGTCCTGGATCTGGCCGCGCCGGACGAGGTCGCGAAGACCAGGGACGCGGTGGCCGCTCTTCCTCGTCGCAAGTCCAAGCCGAACCGAGGGGTCGCCCTTGTCCCCGGCAGTAGCCCTGCGGGTACTCCTGACGTGCCATACGCACCCGATGAGGACGACGAGGACGACTTCTAGCGGCCGTGGGTGAGCCTGTCCGCCAGGTATTGGGGCAGGCCACGCTCCAGCATCTTCTCCTGCGTCATGCCTATGTCGTATTCGGTCCTGTGGTGGGACACCGAGCCGGCCTCGGAGTCGTAGATAGCGTAGCTTGACGTCGGATCGCCGTCCCTGGGCTGCCCCAGCGACCCAGGATTGATTATGGCTCGTTGGTCCACCAGCGTGATTGGCTCGTCAATCGGAAACTGCAGAAACGTCGCCGCCTTTTCAGTCGGCGTGCACATGAACGGGATGTGAGAGTGCCCGACCAGGCACCTGGGCGTATCGAAGTGCTGGAAGCTGACCGTTGCGGTGGCGACCGACACCACGTACTCCCAGACAGGGTCTCGCGGACTGCCGTGTACGAGTGTGAACCCGTCCGTCTCGACGCCCAGCGACAGCTCGTTGAGGTAGTCGACGTGGTCTATCGTGAGTTGCTTCATGGTCCACTCCGCCGCCTCTGCGGCGTAGACGTTGAAGGCCTCCGTGCTCAGCCTTTCGAGGGCGGCCAGGTCGTGGTTTCCCGTAACTCCCACGTGGTAGTATTGCCGCATCAGGTCGATGCACGCTCCGGGGTCCGGGCCGTAGCCGACCAGATCGCCAAGGGACCAGATCCGGTCGAAGCCGCCCCGCGTCCCGGCGTCGGCGATCACACTCTGGAAGGCCTCGGAGTTGCTATGAACGTCCGAAACTATCAGGGCGCGCACGTTACCTCCTGCATTGAGACCGAACATGCCTACCATCTATAATACACCGACTCGTGAGCAAGCATGAGCTGCGCGGCTTGGGCCGGCAGTGCAGTAGAGGCCGACCATTTGCGTCCAACAACCGTCGAAATAGAGACCCGCAGCGCCGACGAGACCCGATATATCGGCAGATTGCTTGGCGAGGCAGCCAGGGCCGGCGACGTGTTCCTGCTTATCGGCGACCTGGGAGCGGGCAAGACGACTCTCACCCAGGGTGTGCTGTGGGGCCTTGGCGGCGAGGAGTACGCCAGGAGCCCGACGTTCGTGCTCGTCTCCGAATACGAGGCGAGGCTGGTCCTCCATCATGTAGACTTGTACCGGCTAGAAGCTGCCGATCAGGTGCACGATCTGGGCATCGAAGAGTATTTATATGGTGACGGCCTCTGCGTGGTCGAATGGGCGGATAGGGCGGTGGACCACTTCCCTGATGACCATCTGCGCATTCAGATGGAGCGCTCAGGCGGCACAACCCATCGACTGGCCTTGTCGTCCAGCGCATCCAAATACGAACGCCACCTCAGCACCGTCCGCGACGGCCTGCGAAATGCGTAGGCGATCTCGAGTTGCAGGCAGGTCGTACACCTATGCCGGGAGACCACAATAGGATGGAGCTTTCGATAGACACATCCACCAGGTACGCCGCCGTGGCTCTTTCCAGTCAGGGCGAGGTGGTCAGGGAGATGTCGTGGCGCTCGGCGCAGAACCACTCGGTGGAGGTCGTGCCGGCCGCACAGCGGCTCCTGGAGCAGGCCGATTGCACGATGGAGGAGATCGACGCGATATTCGTGGCGAGGGGCCCGGGCGGCTTCAGCGCGCTCCGGGTCGGCCTCAGCGTGGGCAAGTCCCTCGCTATGGCAAGGAACATACCCCTCGTTGCGGTAGGCACGCTGGAGCTCGAGGCCAGACCCTATCTTGGGCTTGGGCTCCCCGTGTGCGCGCTCATCGAAGCCGGCCGGTCTAGGGTCTACACGGCGATGTTCGGCGATCACGCAGGGCCGGACGCCATCTTCGGCGTCGAGACCCACGAAGAGCTGGTCTCATCGGCGCAGCGTCGGACACTGTTCTGCGGAGAGGGCGCGGTGGCGATAAGCGCCATGCTGCGGGAGCGCCTGGGCAGCCTGGCCGTAGTGGCCGGCATGCCCTCTCCCACCAGGAGACCGGCGGTCCTGGCAGGCATTGGTTACATGCGATTGCAGGCATCGGAGACCGACGATCCCGCGAGTTTGCAGCCGCTCTACATGCGCGGGGGACAGTTCCAGAACGCCCAGCGTAAAGCGAAGGAGGCTCGTTAAAAGGTGCAGAGAACTCTAGTGTTGCTAAAACCGGATGCGGTCCAGCGCGGGCTCGCGGGAGAGCTGATCTCCCGAATCGAGCGCAGGGGGCTCAAGATCGTGGCGATGAAGCTGATCCGAGTCAACGAGGAGCTGGCGCAGCGGCACTACGCGGAGCACGTCGGCAAGCCCTTTTTCGAGGGCCTGGTCAAATTCATCACGTCGAGCCCGCTCGTGGCCTTGGTGGTGGAGGGTGAGGAGGCCATAGATGCGATGCGGGCGCTCATGGGGAACACGAGCCCCGTGGGTTCTGCGCCTGGCACCATGCGGGGAGACCTGGCCGTCTCCATTGGACTGAACCTGGTCCACGGCTCCGACTCGGTCGAGTCGGCCAGGCGCGAGGTCGCGCTGTTCTTCACCGAGGGAGAGATCCTGCCCTACAAACGTGACGTCGACCGATGGATTATTGAATCCTGACGGACTCGGGCGCTTCCGACCAGGCATCTTCGATGTTGTAGAACTCGCGGCTTTCCGGGCGGAACAGGTGGACGATCACGTCGCTGAAGTCGAGGAGCACCCACCCGCTATGAGGGATCCCTTCCCTGTGATGCAGCGACGCCCCCAGCTGCTCGACCTCCGACTCGATTTCCTGGGAGAGAGAGTCCATCTGGCGGGGGGATTCCACGGTTACCACCACGAAAAAATCCGCGAAGCTGGCGACACCTCTCAGATCGAGCAATACGATGTCCGAGGCCAGCTTGTCGGAGGCCACGTTGACGGCGTGCCGGGCTGTTTCGAGTGACGCGGGTGCGGTCTTGGGTCCCATTGTCCGCATTATAATTTGAGGCTCCAAGACCGGTCAACTTTGGTAAGGTGGCGTTTCTGCAAAGAGCACGCCCACTATCACTCGGCTCCGAAAGGTCAATAGAGGGTGCGAATCGACGTAGCTACCAGGAGGAGACAACGTGAAAAAGGACAATGAGGTCCGGTTGGAAAACCACACCCGGCGGGAGTTCAGGGAGGCGCTGGCGGACGGCCATTTCAGAGCGGCCATCATCGCCACCGGCAGCATCGAGCAGCACATGGAGCACATGGAGTTTCCGCAGGACATCACATCGAGCACCTACGTCGCCGAGCGCGCGGCTGGGAACCTGTTCCCCGCCGTGGTCGTTTCCGTACCCATGAACATCGGGATCTCCGAGCACCACATGGGCTTTCCAGGCACCATGACCGCCAGATCCGAAAGCTGGCTGGCCGTGCTCTTCGACGCCGTGGAGAGCCTGGTCCGGCACGGAATCAAGAGGGTCTTGATCCTAAACGGCCACGGCGGAAACGTCTCGCCCGTCCAGGGTGTCATCCATCAGTGGAGGCAACTGCTGACGGCCAACTACGGCAATCCACTGTCGGAATCAGTCAAAGCGGGCGTCCGCACCCATTCCGACTACGTCAGCGCCCTGCTCGACAGGAACGACGCGGGAGTAGACCTGAGATTCAACAGCTACTGGGACCTGATTCCGGTCGAGTTCGCCCGCGAGGTGCTGGACGGCAGCGATTATCCGGGCCACGCGGGCGAGTTCGAAACCTCGTTCTCCCTCTACGCCCAACCCGAAGTCGTGCGCCAGGAGGCCATAGCCCATAACGATGACGACTCCTCCTTCGCCACCGCCGAGAAAGGACGCCTGCTGGCGGACAAGGCCGTCGAGGGAGTCACTGAGTTGGTAAGGGAGTTGCTCTCCCGGTAGGCTGCGTCGATCTCATCTTCTTCGAGGCTCAGGTTGGGCATGATGATGGTGTCAGGCCGGATTGCCGACAGGGGTCTTGGTACGGCCACGCAGGTAGTCCTCTGAGCCGGGCCGGGGTGGTAAGCGCTCCCTCTGAGATCCGTCAGGTCCGACTCAGCACTCTTCCTGCACTACGGTGACCGCAGTGCCGACCGCGATCACACCGGCGGCTGGCGGGCGCAGGTATTATGGGCAGGACGACGTGGGACGGGCGCTCGCGGTCGAGGTACACCGTGTTGCGGGCCTTGACAGTATGAGTATGCCTGCCGAGCGGTTCGCCCGTGTTGGGGTTGACGTCGAACTTCGGAAAGCTGCTGCCGGCGATGTCCACGCGGATTCGGTGGCCCGCCATGAACAGGTTGCTTGTCGGAGGGAGGGCGATGCGCACCCGGCACACCTCGCCGGTGTCCATCATCTCCTCACGCTCGTATCCGTTCCGGAAGCGCATGCGGATGATCGAGTCGGCCAGGTTCAGGTGATATCCCTCGAGGTAGTCCTCGCTCGGTGGATAGATATCCAGGAGCTTGGCCGTGAAATCGGTGTCAATTGCCGAGGACGAGACCCACAGAGTGACGTCGATGGCCCCCGTAACCTCCAGGTCCTCGATCAGCGGGTCTGACTGGAAGACCCGCACGTCGGGACGTGCCGACAGCATCGGGTAGGGCGGCCGGCAGCCGAAAATACCCGGCGCCTCCTTTTGGTGCGCGCCCCCCTCGATCATGACCGGCCGCATCCGCCGGCGCGGCGGCCACTGCGCCGGGTCGACGCCTTCCGGGACCTTCACGAGCTGCGAGAGGCCCGTGACGCTGGAGGCGATGGTAGGCACGGGCCGCTCGGGGTCGTGGACGTAATCTGCGGGCAGGTCGTCCACGCCGGGCGTTTCCGTCGAAAGTCCACCGTCCGATCTGAGGTAGTACGTGGTGAGGACCGTGCGCCCCAAGGGCCACTCGTTCTCGGAGCGCCACACTCCACCGTGGTTGAGGCGGCCCTCAGCGTTTCTTCCGCCGTCTCCGCCGCCCATGACGAAGATTCGGACGGGCGGATCGTCTTCGACTCCCGTATCCTCGTCCTTGAGCCATCTGTCGAACCAGCGGAGCCGGTGCCCGTTGTATACGGCGTTGCCATAGCCGGTCTCCGGACCGAAGTCCACGTCGCCGGAGTAGGTCGCGCCGCCCCTCATCGCGCCGTGGGTCCAGGGGCCCATCAGCAGGCGCTGGACGCTCTCGTTTTGTCCCGCCATCGCCGCGTATTGTCCCGTCATTGCCACGGCGAATGGGTCGTACCAGCCGCCGGAGAACACTCCGGGCACGTCGGCCGCCTTCTCGAAATGGCGGCCCTGGTCGCAAATCTCCATGCCCCAGATGTCGTTGTACTCCCCGTCGTAGAAATAGTGGAATAGCACGTTCTCCAGGTTCGACACCGCCCGCAGCGGCGTCTCGCCCAGCTCGAAAGGCATCGAGCGCAGGATGCCGTCTATGTTCTCCCAGCCCTCGATCACCTCGGCGCGGGCCGCGGGGTCGTCGCGAATCTCCTGGCTGTCGTAGGCGTGCAGGAACAGCGCTCCGAACATCTGGAGCGACATCGCGCCTCCCTCCCGCGACTGGTGGGCGAAGATGTTCGTGGGCGCCACGTCAACCCAGATGGCCGTCAGATGTGGCGGCCTGGTCAGCGACGCCGCCGTCTGGACGATTCCCCCGTGAGAGCTGCCCACCATGCCCACGCGGCCGCTGGACCACGACTGCTCCGCAATCCACTCTATGGTGTCGTGGCCGTCCTCCCCTTCATGGACGTTGGCGGTATGGTGGTACTGTCCAAGGCCCTCCGACGCGTAGCGGCCCCGTAGGTCCTGAAGCGCCACCGCGTACCCCCGCTTGGTGAAGAAGTTGGCGACGGGATCGACCCAGAGCTCCCGCCAATTCTTGTCATAGGACGTGCGGCCCAGGATGGTGGGCAGCCGTCCCTGGACACGCTCGCCGTCTTTCGCCGGCCAATATACGTCGGTGGCAAGCCGGACGCCGTCCCGCATTGGGATCATAATATCCTTGGCGACGACTATGCCGAATTCGGCTTGGGATGCGGTCACTACGCAGCCTCCGCGGTGTACGCTGATGGGATTATATTGCTGGCGATATATGGGGTCAAGGCGGACCGTCTTTCATTGGCGATCCTTAACCCGGCTGCACGGCTCGGACCTGGACCCGCACTGTGCTACCCTTGGCAAATCTATTTTCCGTTCACCGATTCGGCGTCGCTCGGTCGGAGAGCTAGCTATCGAGAACAGTACCGCCAGGAGACAAGGCATGGCTGAGAGCCGCTGGACCGACCGCCGTTGCACTTCTCTCGACGTTCCCGCAGGGGTGCTGGGGAATTTCATCGAGTTGGCCGACGGCAGCTTGATGACCATCGTCGATAACAAGATGACATACCGCGATGCGCTGAAAAGCACTCGCACCAGTACGGATGACGGGGCGACTTGATCTGATATTCGGCCGGTCTATTCGGGTCCGGGGCCGGGGGGCCCATCCGCCGGGGTGCGCGGACACGGCGGAACGTCATCGTGCTGGTGTACGTGGACCACGGCACGTTCAAGTGGGGATGGGACGACGACGCCGGAGAACCGGCCGCGAACGTCCGTGCGGACGTCTGGGCCATGAGGAGTCTGGACGACGGCAAGACCTGGACCAGCCGCCAGAGGATCTTCGAGGGGTACTGCGGCGCCCTTATCAACATCATCGAGACGCGGAGCGGCGATATCGTCGTCCCTGTGCCGATGCTGATGTACGGCCCTGGTCGCACGAGACATGCACATATGTCTCGTGCGACCAGGGAGAGACATGGGAGCGTAGCAACATCATCGACCGTGGCGGCCACGGCCACCACGGCGGGGCCGACGAGGGTACGGTCGTCGAGCTGAGCGACGGCAGGCAGTTGATGTTGCTCCGCACCAACTGGGACCGGTTCTGGGAGGCTTATTCCACGGACGAGGGCCGGTCATGGCGCACAGTCAGGCCCAGCGACATCGAGGCGAGCACGGCCCCCGGATGCCTCCTCCGATTGGCGTCCGGGCGCATCATGCTGCTGTACAACCAGCTCTACCCCAGGGGGAAGAACACCTACTTCCGCAGCGCCGGACAGGCCTCGGAAACACCTGCAAGCAGGCATCGCCAGAAGCTGTCCGTCACCTTCTCCGAGGACGACGGCCAGACCTAGAGCAGTCCCGAGGTCCTGGCGCGAGACCCCGCCGGCGTCTCGTACCCGAGGGTGTTCGAGCGGCGTCCCGGCGAGATATGGGTCACGACGGGCTTCCAGGGCGAACTGCAGCTCGGCGTCCGGGAGCAACAGTTCGCAGGCTGACGGCCGACCCTTTGCGCGGCCAGACATTTGCGGGTACAACGCCACTTTGAAGGAACCTCGTCATGCCGACCGCCGGTATCTGGAGCGACCCTCGTTGCACCGAGCTCGATATTCCCGCAGATATAGCGGGACCCTTCGTCGAGCTCGGCGACTTTGAGATTGCTGACTGTCGTCGAAAACAGCACGCGGACCAGCGAGGATGGCGGCGAGAGCTGGGGAGAGCCGCGCATGATCTACACCGGGCCGAAGCCGGGGGGTGCCGGGGCCCGGACTCGCCACGCGCACCTTCCTGCGGACCAGGGAGGGCGTCATCGTCCTAGTATACGTCGACCGGAACACGTTCAAGCGGGGATGGGACGACGCCCGTGGTGAGCCTGAGGACGACGTGCGCGCCGACGTCTGGTCGGTCAGAAGTCTGGACGACGGGGAGACCTGGGTGAACCGGCACAGAATCATGGAGGGCTACTGCGGGGCCCTCATCAACATGATCGAAACGCAGCGAGGCCCCATCGTGGTACCGGTCCAGATGCTTCTTCACGACCCGGGGCGCCACGGGCAGGCCACATTCGCGTCCCGTGACCAGGGCAAGACGTGGGAGCGCAGCAACATCACCGACTTGGGCGGACGCGGGCACCACGAAGGCGCCTTCGTGGCCACGATTTCCGAGTTGGGAGACCGCAGCCTCTGGATGCTCGTTCGCACCAACTGGGACCGTTTCTGGGAGGCGTTCTCAGTGGACGAAGGCCTATCGTGGCGGGTCTATAACCCCAGCGAGATCAACGCCAGCAGCTCTCCGGGCTATCTTCTGCGCCTGTCTGCGGCCGGCTGGCGCTCGTGTGGAACCGCCTCTACCCCGAGAGACAAGAGAGCGCTCCAAGGCGCAGCGGGCAACTGTCAGGGGTGCGAGCAAGCTGGCAGCGAGAGGAACGCTCCCTCGCGCTGTCGGACGACGACGGCAAGACGTGGATCACGGCTGCCGTAATCGCCCGTGGCGAACGCCTGGCGTACCCATACGTGTTCGAGCGTCGTGCGGGAGAAATCTGGGTATTTGCCGGCGGCCTTCGCCTCACCCTCCATGAGGAGACCTTCGTTCCTTAGCCGGCACGACCAGACCCGCCACACCTCTACCGCCCGACCAGCCTGATCCGCGGGTCGACGATCGCCAGCATGATGTCTGATAGCAGCGTGCCAATCACCGTCAGCACCCCCATCATGAGGATGATGACTCCGGCGGTGTACACGTCCTGGATCTGAATCGCGAAAAGCAGCACCGGTCCCAGCGTCGGCAGGCTCAGGACCACCGACACGATGATGCTGCCGCTGACGAGCGAGGGCAGGAGATAACCGACGGTGCTGATCAAAGGATTAACCGCCACCCTGACCGGATATTTGAGGATGGTCCTGAATGATCCCAGGCCCTTTGCCCTGGCGGTGACGACGTACGGCTTTTCCAGCTCGTCCAGCAGGTTGTTGCGCATGATCCAGATCAGGCTGGCGGTCCCAGAGGTCCCGAGGACGATCGCCGGCAGCCATAGATGGGCGATCAGGTCTCGAATCTTGGCCACGTCCCACGGTTCGTTGGTCATGTCCGCCGAGAGGAGGCCGCCCACGCTCTGGTCGAAATAGGCGAAGGCCAAATACATCAGCACCAGACCGAGCAGGAAGTCGGGAATGGCCAGGCCGCTGAAGCCCAGGAAGGTGAAGACATAGTCGCCGACCGAGTGCTGGCGGACGGCCGAGTAGATTCCGACCGGCACGGCAAACGTCCAGGTTACGAGCACCGTGAAGCCAGTCAGAGCCACCGTCATGAAGATACGATCTGAGATAACGTCCTTTATGGGTCTCGCTCTGATATCCTCGCCAGCGACGAACGATACGCCCATGTCGCCCTGTGCAAGGTGCCACATCCACTTGAAATACCGGATGGTCATCGGCTCATACACCCCGAAGTACCTCTGCATGGCCTCTTTCGTCGATTCATCCAGAATACAGGAATCGCCGAGGTTGCCGCATGCGGTCTGCTCCAGATACTTTTCGACGATGTCGCCGGGCGGGAGCTGTATGATGAAAAACGTGAAAACCGAAATCACCAGCACCGTGAGAACACCAAGGAGCAGACGTCTCGCTATGTACAGAAGCATAGTTTCACATCCTAGTAGGCGATATTCAGACAGCTACGCCGATTGCCGGAGGCCCTATTTGGGCGAGTGTAGCCGTAACGTGGCTCGCTGTCAATTGTGAGCCGCCCCCCGGCCGGCGATTTGGAATCTACTCGAGCCTGGACAGCTTCTGGAAGCTGCGCACACCGTCGGCGGGCAAGCCCAGATTGTTCAGGTTCGTCCAAGCGACCTCGCCCAAATAGATGTCGCCCCTGGAGTCCACGCAGAGCCCGTGGGGCGCCACGAACTGGCCGGTTTCCAGACCGAATCCCTGGTCACCTACCCGCGCAAGCCGCTCGCCGCCGGTGTCGTATACGCTTATGCGCGGGCCGATGTTCGGCAGCTCCTTGTTGACGCTCATGCCCCAGCCGAGCTCGCCGACGTACACGTGCTGGTCCTCCGAGATGAATAACGCGCAGGGCCGGTGCATGTTGACCCACTGGGTCTCGAACTTGCCTCTGGAGTCAAATATCTGGACCCGGTGGTTCTCTCTGTCGGCGACGTACACGTACCCGCTCTTATCGGTAGCGATGTTGTGAGGCAGGTTGAACTCTCCCGGGTCGGTCCCCGGCGACCCCCATGAAAACAGCAGCTTGCCGTCGGGCGAGTACTTGTGGATCCTGGAGTTCCCGTAGCCGTCGGAGATGTAGAGGTCGCCGGTCCTGGGGTCCAGGGCGACGTGGGTGCATCGGTTGAACGGCGCACCGCTCTGGTATGGCGCGCCCTCGCCCGGCACGCCGATTGTCATCAGCACCTTTCCGTCGAGGGTGCATTGGCGCACCGTGTGGTCCTGGTCGTCGGTGCAGTAGAGCGTCTCGTCGGGTCCGAGTGTCAGGCCGTGGGCCCGCACGAAAACGTCCTCGCCCCACGAGTTAAGGAAGTTCCCCTTCCTGTCGAACACGATCATGGGATGGTCGCCTCGGTTGAACACGTACACCCGGTCCTTGGAATCGACCGCCACAGCCGCCGCGTCCGTCCATGAGTAACCCGGCGGAAGCTTCTCCCACCCGACCTCTACCTCGTAACTGAATCGGCCGCCGCCGAGCTTGACCGCACAGGCCATCGCGCCCACCTCCCGTTATTCCGCTCCGAACGACAGCATACTAACGACGCTGTGCCGCCATGTCAACGTGGCGCCCCGCTTCCTTTCCTATCGATGCCGACCGTTGACTGCGCAGTAGGCCGCTGGTACACTCGACCTCGTTCGACGCGCGATTGACTCCGACCAGGCGCGTGTGCGATCGGCGTTCGCCACTTACTCCCCGCGGGGCCCGTCCATGAGTGCAGAAGCACAGACCAAACCTCTCGATGACATTACCGTCGTGGACATGACCGTCAATGTCCCCGGACCGTATTGTTCAACTATTCTCGGAGACCTTGGCGCCAGGGTCATCAAGGTCGAGCCCCCCGGCGGCGACCCACTGCGCCATAGTCCTGGGATGTGGGCCAGCATCAATCGCGGCAAGAAGAGCATCGTCCTGGACCTCAAGAACGAAGACGCTCGCGAGGTCCTGGCCCGATTGGCAGAGCGGTCGGACATAGTCCTGGAGGGATGGCGGCCGGGGGTGGCCCGGCGCCTCGCCGCCGACCACCCTGCCCTTTCCGCCCGGAACCCCGGGCTCGTCTACTGCTCAATTTCCGGGTTCGGACAGGACGGTCCGTGGAGCCAGCGGCCCGGCCACGACGTCAATTACCTGGCGCTCAGCGGCTATATGAGTGTACAGACCGCCGTCGAGGGCAGACCATGGCCCCCGCCGGTGCTGGTCTCGGACCTGGCATCGGGCCTCTATGCCGCCGTCATGACCCTGGCCGCGGTCGTCGGCCGACAGAACTCCGGCAAGGGCGCTTACATCGATCTCTCGATGACCGAGTCCGCCCTTTCGCTGCTCGGACTCGAGGTGGGCCGCATGCGCGACCAGGATGGGTCCGAGGACCGGCCCAACGTAACGTTCGTGCCTCACTACGGCCTGTTCCCCTGCTCCGACGGCCGCTGGTTCAGCCTGGGCATCGTCCACGAGGACCACTTTTGGAAGCGATTCTGCGAGGCGGCTGGCCTGGACGGTATGGCAGACCTGAAATTCCAGGAGCGCCTTGACCAGGCCGAGCGTATTCGCAATGCCCTCCACGAAACGTTCATCACCCGGCAGGCCTCCGAATGGGAGACGCTGATGCGCCGGGCCGACGTACCCGCGGCCGCCGTCTCGGGGTTGTCCGACCTTTTCGATTCCCCGCAGTTCCAATCGAGAGGGGCGTTCGTCGACGTCGGCCTCCACCGGTTCCTGGCCCAGCCGGCGCGGTTCTCGACCGGTTCCGTGGCACCGACAGAGGGCCCGCCCGGACCTAGTGAGAACACCGGCGAAATCCTGGCTGATCTCGGTTACGGCGCGACCGAGCTTGCCCGGCTCACGGCGAGCGACGCCTTCGGCAAGGTCGAGGGGGTGGCCGCGTCTTGACCCGCGCATACCAGATCGGCGACTATGCCCGGACGTACAAGACCTTTCGCCAGCACGTGCCGGAGCGCTACAACTGGGCCTACGAGGTCTTCGATGAGTGGGGCCGGGACCCGGACAAGGTCGCAATGGTATGGGTGGCCCCCGATGGCCAGACCTCCAGGCAGATAACCTTCAAAGAGCTGGGCGAACGCTCGAAGCGGGCCGCCAACGCGCTTGTCGGACTCGGCGCGAAGCCGGGCGACCGCATGTTCATCATGCTCCACCGCGTCGTCGAGTGGTGGGAGCTGATGCTGGGATGTATGCGGGCCGGCCTGGTGCCTGTCCCCGGCACGACCCTCCTGACCGCCAAGGACATCTCCTACCGGATCAACGTCTCCGGAGCCGCCATCACCATAACCGACCCGGAAAACATCGACAAGGTCGAGGCCGTTCGTGGGGATTGCGCTAGTCTCAGGCAGGTAATCGTGGTTGGAGACAGAGGTCCGTGGCGCGAGTACGAGGATCTCCTGAAGTCGGCGTCCGCCGACCTACCGCACCCTAACAACCTGGCTTCGGCCCCGCTCGTTATCCACTTCACCTCGGGTACGACCGGCCACCCCAAGATGGTGCTCAACACCCACGCCACATACCCGATCGGCCACGTGGCCACGGGAAAGTTCTGGCTGGACAACGGGCCATCGGACCTGCACTGGACCCTCGCCGACACCGGATGGGCCCAGGCATCGTGGACATCCTTCTACGCGCCTTGGAACATGGGTGCGGCGGTGTTCATATGGGACCAGCGAGGCAGGTTCGACGCCCGGCAGGCCATGGGCATGATGGAGAGCTATCCCGTCACGACATTCTTCGCGCCGCCCACCGCCTATCGAATGATGGTCCTGGAGGACATGGCCGGATTCAATCCGATGGCCCTGAGCCACACCATCGGCGCGGGGGAGGCCGTGAACCCCGAGGTCATCGACGCCTGGCGGGAGGGCACGGGCCTCCACATCTGGGAGGGCTACGGCCAGACTGAATCGACCCTGCTGGCGGCGACCTTTCCGGGAATGGAGTACAGGCCGGGCTCGATGGGCGTGACGGCGCCCGGCTACTACATGGCGATAGTGGACCAAGACGGTAACGAGGTGCCCGACGGGCAGGAGGGTGAGATGGCTGTCAGGACGCGGCCCGACCGGCCCGTGGGTCTGTTCCCCGAATACTGGCGCAACCCGGAGGCGAACGAGAAGTGCTTCCGAGGAGACTGGTACTACACCGGGGACCTGGCGACCCGTGACGACGCCGGGTACTTCTGGTTCGTGGGCCGGGGCGACGACGTGATCATCAGCGCGTCGTACCGCATCGGCCCCTTCGAGGTGGAGTCCGCCCTGATCGACCACGCGGCCGTAGCCGAGGCCGCGGTCATCGGCAAGCCCCACCGGATGAGAGGCGAGATCGTCAAAGCCTTCGTGGTCCTGGCGCCCGGGCATGGTCCGTCGGACGAGCTCGCCGTCAAGCTCCAGGACCACGTAAAGCGAGTGACGGCCCCCTACAAGTACCCGCGCGAGGTCGAGTTCATCGATGACCTGCCCAAGACCATCAGCGGCAAAATCCGCCGCACCGAGCTGAGGCGGCGAGAGAGCGAGCGCTGAGACCGGGCTCGTTCGTGTCGCCGTGCACTACTCGTGGAGCCGGCTTGGTGGGGTCTGTTTCATCAATCAGGAATTGGGAGAGTGCAGAGAGAGTGACCCTCCCGTGAGGGTCTGGGGGTATCCCCCGGATACTAATAGCTCTTTTCCTCCCCTGGCGATGGAGACGATAAAGAGGGCTCGCCGAGATACTGAGACAGCCACAGCGTCGCGATGTTTTCGCGGCGTCGATTACAGCCGATCGCCAACCACGTACCAGGAATCCAAGATGCCCTTTCGCGATGAGCACAACATCTTCCGGAGCTCCGTCCGCCGCTTCGTCCAGGGGGAGATCGAGCCCCATGTCGACGAGTGGGAGGAACGCGGCGAGATCCCCCGGCGGCTGTTTCGCAGGCTGGGCGAGCTAGGTTTCTTGGGCGTCGAATACCCGTTGGAGTACGGCGGCGCGGGCGCCGACTTCTGGATGACCGTCGTCCTGGCCGAGGAGCTGGCGCGATGCCGGGCCGGCGGCGTGGCGTTCAGCATCATCGTCCACACCGACATGTCGTCGCCGTGGCTGGCGGACATCGGCACCGATGAGCAGAGGGCGAAGTACCTACCGGGCATCATCAGCGGCGAGCGAATATGCGCCCTGGCGATCACCGAGCCGGACGCGGGCTCCGACATGGCCGCACTGTCGACCCGGGCCACCCGCGACGGCGACGACTGGGTCATCTCCGGCGCCAAGACGTTCACAACAAACGGCGTATATGGTGATCTGTACTTCGTGGCGGCGAAGACGAGCGACAGCGGCCCGCGCCACAGGCGGCTCTCCCAGTTTCTCGTCGAGCGCGACACCCCAGGCCTGACGGTCAGCAAGAAGCTGGAGAAGACGGGCATGCTCTCATCAGACACCGCCGAGCTGGTGTTCGACCATGTGCGAGTGCCGGGCAGCAACCTCCTCGGCGAGGTAGACCACGGTTTCTATCAGCTCGCCTCGGGCCTCCAGCGCGAGCGTCTGCTGGCGGCCGTTCTCAGCGTGTCGGCCTCGCAGCAGGCCTTCGAAGACTGCCGGGACTACCTGGCCAGGCGGCGGGCGTTCGACCACCGCCTGGCCGAGTTCCAGGCGCTGCGACATCGGGTTGCCGACATGGCCACCCAAATCGAGGCCGCGCGAAGGCTGACCTATCACGCCGCGTCCAAGTGCGCAGCCGTAGAGGAGTGCGTTTCGGAGGTTTCCATGGCCAAACTCTTCGCGACCGAGACGGCCAACCGGGTCGCGTACGAGGCGGTGCAGCTCCACGGCGGATATGGTTATATTCGGGGCACGTCTGTCGAGCGCTTCGCCCGCGACTACCGGCTGTGGACCATCGCCGCCGGCACCTCGGAGATGATGCGCGAGATCATAGCCAAGCGCGTACTGCCGGGCTGAGAGCCCGCCCCACCCTCCAAGCACATGCCACGCACGTATCTGGCCATACTTCTTGTTTCCGCGGCGACGCTTCTCCTCGAGATCACGCTCACCCGCATTTTCTCGGTGACCCAGGGCTATCACTTCGCCTTCATGGCGGTGAGTCTGGCGCTGCTGGGTTTCGGGGCGAGCGGCGCCGCGCTGGCCGTCTGGCCGCAGGTGGTGAAAAAACGCGACTTGAGGGCGGTGCTGGCCGGCGCATCAGTGTGCTTCGCCACCGCCGCCATCGGCGGCCTATACGTTGCTGTGGCAGACCCGGCAACTGGTGTTTCTCGCGCTGTACTACCTCGTGCTGGCAGTCCCATTCTTCTCCGCGGGAGCCGTGGTCGGCGCGGCCCTGGCCAGCCTCCCCGGGAAGGCCGGCCGCCTCTATGCATCCAACCTGATCGGCTCAGCGCTTGGGTGTCTGCTCTCGCTGATAGTCCCCTCCCTTACGGGGGCCTCGGACGCGGTGGTCGTCGTCGCGCTGATGGGCCTGCTGGCCGCGGCCGTGCTTTCCGGGCGATGGGTCCGATGGACGCTGGGCGCCGTGGCCGTCGCCGCGGCCAGCGCGACAGCCACGTTCCCGTCGGCACTGGAGCTGAGCATCTCCCCATACAAGGGCATCAGCCAGGCGCTTCGACCGGCGCGCGCCGCAAAGGTATGGGCCGAGTGGAACGCGTTCTCACTCGTGGAGGTGGTGGAGAGTCTCGGCATCCACACGGCGCCCGGCCTGAGCTTCACCTACGATGGCGAGATTCCGTCCCAGGTGGCCATCGCCGTCGACGGCGACAACCTCAACCCGATAACGGACCTGAGTCCCCAGGACGCGGTTTTTACCGGATCTCTGCCGACTTCTCTGGTCTATCGGCTTTCGCCGCGACCCCGCGCCCTTCTGATAGAGCCCGGTGGAGGACTCGACGTGCTGACAGCCCTCCATAACGACGCGTCCTCGGTGTTGGCGGTCATCGGCAATCCGCTGGTATTGAAGGCCGTGGCCGTCAGGTCCGACTCGCCGGCGGGCGGCGTCTACTCCGACCCCAGGGTGGAGGTTGCGTTGAGCGGACACCGCAGCTATCTGCGGGCGGCGGACGAGCGCTTCGACGTGGTCCAGGTATCGCTGGCGGACTCCTTCCGACCGATCCTTGCCGGGGCCTATGGCATCTCCGAGAGCTACCTGTACACGACCGAGGCATTTCAGGAGTATTACCGGCGGCTCGCCCCCGACGGCTTCATATCGGTGACACGTTGGATACAGCTCCCCCCGAGCGAGGGGATCAGGACCGTCTCCGTCGCCGTATTCGCCCTCGAGCGCGAGGGGGTCGAACGACCCGGGCGCCACATCGCGGTATTCCGCACCTTGCAGACCCTGACGGTGCTGGTGAAGCGGTCGGAGCTGACTGACTCGGACATCGGCGAGCTTCGGGAGCTCACCGGACTCCTTCAGTACGATCTGGTCTACTACGATGGAATAGGCCCGTCGGAGCTGAACCGGTACAACGTGCATCCCACGCCCCTCTATCACGACGCGGTCGCCGATATCCTCTCGCGGGAGAACCGCGCCGGGTTCTACCGCCGGCAGAGCTTCGACGTGTCGCCGGTGACAGACAACCGGCCCTTCTTCTTTCACCTGTTCAGGTGGGCGCAGACGGGCGAGATCCTGGGCAACCTGGGAAGGACATTTCAGCCATTCGGCGGGGCGGGATTCTTAATCGTGCTCGGCATCCTGGCGGTGGCGACGGCATCGGCGCTGGTATTCATCGTGCTCCCGCTTGTCGTAGCCGGCCCGGGCCGCGGACAGGCCGCGTCTGGGGTTCACGAGGCCAGCAAGCTGTGGCCTTTCCTGTACTTCACGGCGCTGGGGCTGGGGTTCCTGTGGATCGAGATCCCTCTGCTGCAACGCTTCATCCTGTACCTGGACCAGCCCACCTACTCCTTGGCGGCGGTGCTGTTCGCAATCCTGCTCTGGTCCGGAATCGGGAGCCTGCTGTCGGATAGGATCGCTGGGCATGCCGGTCTCGCCGTAGCAGCCGCCGGAGGGCTAGCGCTCGTCTACGCCTTCGTGACGCCCGCGATGTTCCACGCGACTCTGGGACTTCCGCTGGCCGCTCGTATCGCGCTGTCCGTGCTCGCACTGGGGCCGCTGGGAATCGCGATGGGCATACCGTTCCCACGCGGTATAACGCTCCTGGGCGAGACCGCGCCCCGGCTCGTCCCCTGGGCGTGGGCCGTGAACGGGTC
Source organism: uncultured Dehalococcoidia bacterium (assembly GCA_964544865.1). GTDB lineage: Bacteria > Chloroflexota > Dehalococcoidia > Lucifugimonadales > CAJWER01 > CAZJDV01. The sequence goes on from CAZJDV010000007.1 coordinate 24,962, forward strand.
GGTCTCCGTGGTCGGCGCAATCCTGGCCACAGTAATGGCGCTTTCCTTCGGCTTCACATGGGTCATGGTGCTCGCGGCGGCCCCATACCTGCTGGCAGCCACGATTATCCGGCTCTGGACAAGAGCGATCCAATAGCCGCTCGGGCTTGCCACGACACTCCTCTACCCGTCTCGAACAAACGGCACGAAACGAACCAGACCCTTGTTGATGCGATTGAACTGTGCACCGCGCCTCTCGATCAGCCACAGGGTCTGGACCGTGCCTGGCGGCCCGATGGGGATCACGAGATTTCCGCCGTCCTTGAGCTGCCGGAGAAGCGGCGGCGGTACATGGTCGGGCGCCGCCGTCACGATGATAGCGTCGAACGGCGCATACTCCTTCCATCCGAAATAGCCGTCGGCCCGCTTCCTCCGGACCGCGTCATATCCCAAGGTGTCCAGCCTCTCCGACGCCTCCTGGGCCAGCCCCGGATGATCTCGATGCTGTAGACCTCGTCCGTGATCTCCGCCAGCACCGCCGCCTGATAACCGGAGCCGGTTCCGATCTCCAGCACTCTGTCGCCGGGACGGAGCGAGAGCAAGTCGGTCATCTCGGCCACTATGAAGGGCTGGGAAATGGTCTGGCCGTGCCTTATCCGCAGGGCCATTTCGCGGTACGCGCGATCGCGGTCGCCGCGCAACACGAACTCCTCCCTGGGGACCATGCGCATGGCCTCCAACACCAGCGGGCTCTTGATCTCGCCGGCGGCCATGTAGGCCTGCACCATGGCCTCGCGGCGCTGCGCGATGGGGTCGCCGTCAGCCGTTGCTGTAACGGGCGCCTGGTCCGCTCTTCCGCAGGCGGTTGCCAGGACCAGGAGGCAAAGAAGCGCCGTCGTGTGCAGGAAAAGCTGATTCCGCAAGGAGACCGCCCTCCTCGGTGACTGAACCGCGCTTAGACGCTCAAGTCAACTGACGCCAATCGTCGCCGGTCTCGTCGAACCGCCGCCGCAGCTCCTCGAACGCCGCATCCGGGACCGGCGGCGTTTCCTCCACCATCTCGATATTGGAGTGCACGTGGGCCGGGTTATGAGTGCCCACTATCACCGTGTCGACTTCAGGCTGGGCCAGGACGAAGCCCATCGCCAGCATGTGCGGGTCCTCGGGCTCCCCTTCGAGAGATCCCATGTCTCTCATTATCCCTGCTCGCCGGAAGTACTCGTCGGCATACGAGGATGGGCTTCGGTCCTTGCCCCAGGCGCCGTTGGCGACCGGCCTTTTGATGATGATCCCGACGCCTTTCGCCCGCGCAAGCTCCAGCAGGCCCTTGGTGCGAGCATGCTGCTCGACAAGGTTGAAGCTGGTCTGCAGCGTATCAAAATGCCCGCTGCTCACCGCCCAATGCGCCGCCTCGTTGTCGCCGCTGTACCCCACGAACCTCGTCTTTCCGGCGTCGCGGGCTCTGAGCAGCGCCTCTATGACCTCGCCCTGCTCCAGGACGTCGAGCTCGCAGCTATGGAGCTGCACCAGGTCAAGGTACTCCGTCCTTAGCCGCCTCAGGCTGCGGTCAATGCTCTCCTCAATCACGCCCGCGCTCCAGGGCTCGCCGGAGGCGCCGCCCACGGCATGACCGCACTTGGTCGCCAGGACATATTCGTCGCGCCGGTTGGCGACGGTCTTTCCCATCATCTCTTCCGTCTCGCCGTAGCACGCCGCCGTATCCAAAAAATTGATACCGCCGTCCAGCGCACTATTCAGCACTCGTCCAGCGGCCAGAACGTCGCTGTAGAAATCGTCGTGACGAGGTATCTCCGCCAGGCCGAGGCCAAGCCGGGTCACACTCAATCCGGTCCTACCGAGCTCTCGCATCTCCATGTTCGATCTCCTGTGATGTGTTCAATGCGCGTCGGCTGCACTGTCCTCTGTCCACGACGACATCTCCACCTGGAGCTCGCGTCTGTGCTCCATCCGCCGCCCCCCGACGTCCCCCAGCCATAGCAGTGTTTCCTGCCGCCTCTGCAAGGGTAGCCGAGCGGATGGGTCACGTCCAGTCCCACCGTACTGCGGGTCCAGTCAATGGGCGTGCAATACTATTAGTCAAATCCACAGCGTGCTGAGATTAAGAAACTTAATGTAATTCTTGAAAAAAGGCATGGCGAGTGACTGGCAGGAACTGACGAAGCTCACCGGGAGCGCGCCCCTCATCGTCGAGCGCGTCCGGTTTCCCGGCAGCGACATTGCGATCGAAGGCCGTTTCGATCTCCCTCCGCTGGCCCGGCTCTCCGCCGAGGACCAGGTTTTCGTCATAGCGTTCGTGCGTGCCCACGGCTCAATCAAAGAGATGGAGCGCACATTCGGCATCAGCTACCCGACGGTCAAGAACCGGCTCAACCGCATCTCCAGCAACTTCAACATGGTCGAGGTCGAACCGGCTCCACCCTTGCGGACCGCCGGTACCGGCCCGGATTCCAACAGGGCCGAGATCCTTTCTCAGCTCGAGAGCGGTGAGATAACCGCCGATCAGGCCATCGGGAGGCTTTCGCAATGACCCTTCCGCCTTGCATCATGCGGGTTCGCGTGTCCAGCCTCAGGCGGCAGTTCGGCCTGTGGTTTCCACTCTTCATCTTGTGTCCCTCGTGCAAATCGGCGCCCTCGCATTGTGGCCGAGAGGTTGGGGCAGCCCTGCTGGCGGGTCCCCTGCTCTTCGCCCTTCTGTTCGCCCTGCGGGGTCTGACCGTCGAGGTTGGAAACCCGTCGGAGCAGATTCTCATTTCCTTCAACTAGCAAAAAGTATTTCGGTTCGCGGCGGTAATTCGAGTATGTCCGGCCCCTAGGCAGACCGGCTCAACCCAATAGGAAGAACCACAGATGTATGCCATCGAGATGATCTCGCTCAGCAAGACCTATCCAAAACGTAAAGGCCCGCCGGCACAAGCAGTCGTGGACCTCAGCCTGGCGATTCCCCCCGGACAGGTGATCGGGTTCTTGGGACCCAACGGCGTGGGTAAGACCACGCTGGTGCGGCAGATCACCACCGCGCTGCTGCCCACGTCGGGCGACGTCCGCGTGCCGGGTTACAGCGCGGTATCCAAGCCGTCGAGAGTCAAGAGCCTGATGGGGACTATTCCACAGGAAGCCGCGCTGTATTAGGTCCTCTCGGTAAGCTCGATTGCGGCCATGCCGCTTGGACTCTGGAAGCTGCCCTGGCGTCAGAAGTAGCGCTAGCGCCAGTCCGAGCGAGGCAGACCTCTGTCCCGTCCACGCACCTCACGCGCGGAGGAGCCTCCTACACTACGAACCGCTCCGGTGTAAACGGGGCGACCGGCAGGTCTGTCAAGCCCACGGTTATCAGGTCCGCGACCGCTCGGCCCATCGCGGGGCCGAGCAGGATGCCCTTCTTCTCTGCGCCGGTGGCCAGGTAGAGTCCCTCCCAGCCGGGCGCCCCGCCGAGGACCGGCAGACGATCGGGCGCGACCGGCCTGAGACAGGCGGTCTGCCTCACGAGCTTCAGCTCGCGCAGGCTCGGCACCATCCTCAAGCTCCGGTCCATCAACGTGTCGCGCGCATCGCGGGTCAGGCTGACGTCGAAGCCGGCCTCCTCCTCCGTCGAAGCCAGCCAGACGTAGCCGTCGGCCTTGTACGCCACCTGGCCCGGTCCGGCCATGTGGTACCTGAACGGCTCCGCCGGGCCCTCCAGGTGGATGATCTGTCCCTTCAGCGGCTCCACCGGGATTGTCACGTCCAGCCATTCCGCCACGCGGCCTGACCAGGGCCCCAGAGCTATCACGACGGCGTCGCATTCGATGGCTCTCTGCCCCATCCTCACGCCGGTGACCCCCCCCCCCGACGAGTCTAGGCCGGTCGCCTCGCCGTGGACCACCTCGGCGCCGTGACGCTCCGCCCCTCGAAGAAACGCCAGCGTCAGCCGGTAGCTGTCCAGCACGCCTACATCCCGCAGCAGCACAGCACCGAGGACCTCTTCGGATACTCGAGGCTCCAGGCTGAGCACCTGTTCCGGTTCGAGCCACTCGGCGCTAAATCCGTCCGCGGCCGCCCAGAGGACCATGTCCAGCTTCTGATCGCGGACCTCGTCCTCCGTGAAGCAGAGCTGTAGATGGGGCATCATCCTGGCCTGAAAATCGACGCCGGCCTCCTCCTCCAGCACGGGCCAGAGGTTTCTGTGCATCCTGAAAGCCGTCTCCGCCAGCGGCGCCAGCGGTTTCGGCACCCCGGTCCCCACCAGCGGATTGAGCAATCCCACGGCATAGCCCGACGCGCCGCAGCCCACCGCCTCGCTCTCGACGATCTGCACCTTCACGCCCTCGCGGGCCAGGTAGTAGGCCGACGCGGACCCCACTATCCCAGCCCCTATCACGACGACCTCGGTTCCGTTTTCCATGTCCATTTTTCTTCATCCTCTTTGTGGGCCACAGGATCATGCAAGGCCATGACCCGCGTCTCCCCTCGCACGGACCATTAGTCCAGATCGGAAGCGGACTCGTCGTCCCGGCTGCGTCTGGGTGGACGCCCTACGAGGGCACTCAGCGCGGTGCTAGCGATGCCAACGATAAGCGCTCCCCAAATTGCGGGCCAGAACCACTCGACGCTGACCGGGAGGTTAAGCCAACCTGCGATTTCGGCGGCGAGCACCAGCATCGCGGCGTTGATTACCAGCGCGAACAGGCCGAATGTAAGACAGGTCAGTGGGCATCCGACCAGGTGGGCGACCGGCTTTATCAGCGCGTTCACCACGCCGAATATCGCTGCGGTCGCGAGCAGGGCCCGCAGGCCCTCGATCTCAATCCCGTTCACCACTCGGGCGGCGAGCCACAAGGCGGCCGCGTTTGTGGCCATGCGTACCACCAAGTTCCGGGCACGAGCCTCATCCTCGTCTTCGATCTTCCAGCCGGAGAATATCCCCAAGAATGCGGACTACCCTTTCACGAACCCGACAAACGGTCCTTAACACATTACCATCCCGGCGACCAACACTCCAGATAAGCGGTGCGGGATACGGGATAGGGG
>CAZJDV010000007.1:29975-31929 GCA_964544865.1 uncultured Dehalococcoidia bacterium
TACTGGGTTCTGGGTTTAGGTTCTGGATAGACACCTAACACCCAACATCTAGCACCCATTCCCCGTCCCCACCGCTATGATAAGCTGAAATATATCGCATAGCTCGGCGCTGGCGGTAGGAGACTTGAATGGAGCTGATGGAGTACATGCAGCGGTACGGGTACGAGCAGTTGGTGGCGTGTCACGAGCCGTCGGTGGGTCTAAGGGCGTTCATCGCGATCCACGACACGACCCTCGAACCGGCCTGTGGAGGCGTTCGTATCTGGCCGCACCCGTCTGAGGACGACGCCATCGTGGACGTGCTGCGTCTGGCTCGTGCCATGACATACAAATCGGCCCCGGCGGGCCTGCCCCTCGGCGGCGGCAAGGCCCTTATCTGGGCCGACTCACGCAGGGACAAGAGCGAGGCGCTTCTCCGGACATTCGGCCGGTTCGTCGACACACTGGGCGGACGGTACGTCACCGCGGAGGACGTGGGCATGACGCCCCTCGACCTGGCGCACATCGCCCAGGAGACCGAGCACGTCGTCGGCCTGCCCACCTCGATGGGCGGCGGCGGCGATACCTCAATGATGACAGGTCTCGGCGTGTACCTCGGAATGAAAGCCAGCGCCATGGCGGCGTGGGGCTCGGACAACCTCGAGGCGGTCCGAGGCCTGAAGCCGGTATACCGCTAGCGATGGTGACTATGGCGAGGAATTCTTTGCCGGCTTCGTCAGTGGCGGCGCGGTCGACATCATCATGCCCGATGTAAAGCACTGCGGCGTGGCCGGGGCCCGGCGCGCCGCAGCGGCTGCGGAAGCGGCGGGAGGCCAGATTTCCCTTCACGGCCCGGCAAGCCCTATCTCCCAGCTAGTTGGAGCCCACGTCACGGCTGCCATCCCGGGCGCGATGCCCCTGGAGTACGCAGCCAACGAGGCCCCCTGGAGGGCTGAACTGCCCACAGAGCCCGAGCACATACACGGCGGCCGCCTCTGGTTCCCCGGCGGCACAGGCATGGGCGCCGCCCTCAACCTCGAACTTGTGGCGAGCCGCGGTACCCGCTGGCGCGTCTGAGAGAATTATTTCCTAACAGATCTCTTTCTTTTCTCTGCGATCTCCGCGATCTCTGCGGTGAACTCCGGAGGCTCCATGAAAGTCCACCTGGTCGACGGCACTTACGAACTGTTCAGGGCCTACTACGCCATGCCCCCATCGACGGCCCCGGACGGGCGTCCCGTCGGCGCGGTGCGAGGGCTCCTCACGACGCTACTGCTGCTACTTCGTGAGGACGATGTGACCCACCTGGCCTGCGCGTTCGACCACGTCGTCGAGTCCTTCAGAAACGAGCTCTTCGACGGCTACAAGACGGGAGAGGGCGTCTCCAAAGACCTGATGAGCCAATTCGAGCTCGCCGAGAGGGCGGCCGCCGCGCTTGGCGTCGTGGTATGGCCGATGGTCGAGTTCGAAGCCGACGACGCGATCGCCACGGCGACAGCACGATGGGCCGGCCTGCCGGGCGTCGAGCAGGTCGTCATTTGCTCAACGGACAAGGACCTCATGCAGATGGTCCATGACCCGGGCGTCGTGTGCCTGGACCGGCGCAGGCAGATAATCTACGACGTCGCCACCGTCAGAGACAAGTTCGGCATCGGGCCTGAGTCTATCCCGGACTACCTCGCCCTCGTCGGAGACGCCGCGGACGGAATCCCTGGCGTGCCGCGGTGGGGCGCTAAGTCGACTGGGCAGGTGCTTGCCCGCTACATCCACTTCGAGGACATCCCAGAAAACCCGCTGCTGTGGGACGTGAAACCGCGCGGCGCCAAGTCCATCGCGGCGATGCTGCAAGAGCACCGCCAGGAGGCCGGCCTGTACAAGAAACTGGCGACCCTCCGCCTGGATGTGCCACTGGACGAGGGCCTGCCCGACCTGGAGTGGCAGGGCGTCCACCGCGAAGTCTATCATCAGCTCTGCG
>CAZJDV010000007.1:31939-59655 GCA_964544865.1 uncultured Dehalococcoidia bacterium
TCACGGCAATCCGCGACCTACCCCACAGGTGGGCGGGTGAGTAAGGGATGCTGTACCGATAGCGAAACATGGGAACATTGAGGTTAGAATAGCGGCACCAACCTGTCCCGCCCGATCAGCCAAGAATCAATGGTGATGGGAACGAAGACGCTGCGGGCCGCCGCCCGCAGGCCCATGCGGATGTGGACCCTTGACCGCGAGCCGTGCTGCCTCGCTGGTGAGAGACAACCGAAAGAACCTGCTGTTGCCCGAAACATTGGTCTACTTGCGCGCCGCGATCAGGTATTCTTTGGGGTTATTCGGGATTGGACGCGTCTCGCTTGACCGTTTCCGCGTTCCACAGACGCGGCCGGCACCCACCTATCAGACGACGCGTCGTCCACGGACTATCGGTCTTCTAAGGGAGACTGACCAGGTATGCGTACAAACCGGCCAGATCTTCGTCGTCGAGTCTTCCAATGAATTCCCAGGGCATCTCGTCCAGGTCCAGCACCCGCCCTGTCGGGGTAACCCCTGTTCGATGCGTTTCGATGAACTGCTCCACGCTCCAGACCTTCACTGTCCTCAAGGTCGGTCCCTTGGAAGCGAGCCCGCCGGCGCCGCCCGACATGTCTTCGCCGTGGCACTCGGAGCAGCCGATGAGATTGGCGATATAGTGGCCGTACTCGACCGTGGGGCCCACGGGCACCGACGCGACCGGACCGGGCTCGGGAAGGGATTGATCGGGAACATGCCGATCGTAATGAAGGCTAGGGCGAGCGGGGTCATGGAACGCTTCGGCGCTGGGTTTTCCACCGAAGGCTGGCTTCTGAGATAGGCGACGATTGACTGAGCATCTTCGTCGCTGACTTTACTGAAGCTCAAGGAGGCCATTACCGGCGACAGATGGCCGTCCCGGTTGGTGCCATCTCGAATTACCCTTAAGACCTCGCCGTCGGTCCACTCCGACAGCGACCCGCCAGGAGTCAGATTGGGCGAGCTCATGTCGCCCAGCGGCATCGGAACATCGGCCAGGATGTTATCGCCACCGGAGAGGGGCAGCTCGTCGTTGACGGTATGGCAGGCCGCGCATATCGTAGACGTGAGGTGGGCGCCGCGCTTGATCTGCGCTTGCGTCCCCGCCACGGTCACCTCGACCACCGGATTGCCTCGTGGTGCGTAGACCTAGATAAATTCCAGGACCACTACCACTGTTACCAACGCCACGATCAGTGTTCCGAACGCGGCGGCGCCGCCGCCCCACTTGACGATGCGATTTGACGACCCCCGGGCGCGCCAGACGAGCCATCCGAACAATACCGCGAGGGCGGCGAACGCGACGAGCCAGATAATGTTGACGAACACACTCTATCTCCTAGTATTCGAGTTGGTGTCAGAGCCCAGGCGTGGGGGGGGGGCGCCTGGACATTAGAGTCAGGAAGGAAGCTGATTGCCGGTACTATTCCACCCGCAACAGGGAGGCGTATCGAGTACTTAGGTAGCGGTCATTGATAGGTGCTGGCCTGGCATATGCGGCACCTATGCTGGTGGGCCTTCAGACGGAGAGGTCTGAGGGGCGGACCCCGGTTCGTTGAAGGAGCGAGTGCGACCAGCGGTTATTTCGGCGACGCCCGACGATGACGGACGGAACCTCCCTGTCTCCTATCTGGTTCACGTCTCGCGCCCTGGGGGGAACGTTAACCAGATCCCTTCGCGAGGAAGAGACGATGCATGCGCCTCCAAGTTCCGCGATTCGGACATTGCCGCCGGTGGCGGGCATAACCAAGGCGAAAGTTGACACTCTCTCTTTTATCCGAGTGCTCTATCCCCGGCGGTTCGCCTGAATTGCCACATCACGACCTCTGCCATCAGGCCGGCCAAATCCAGCAGACCCCATACGGAAAGTCCAGGTATTGGAGTCGGGGTCGCAGCCGGCCCCACGACCACCACGATCTGGTGGGGCTGGGATGACTCCCCTTGCTTGTCGTTCGCCGCAAACGTGATGATATGCACGCCAGTCTGGCTCCCCGACGGAGTCCAGGAGAAGATGCCTGTTGGAGAGCCGGTCAGGGTGGTCCCACTTGGCAAGTCGATTACGTCCAGAACGACCTCGTCAATGGCATCTGGATCGGACGCCTGGACCGTGAAGGTCACGTTATTGAGAGCAGCGACCGAGAACTCGGTTCCGATCGCAGGCGACGGGGGCACATCGATAACCGGTGGCTCATTCGATCCGCCCTGCACGGGCGTAGCCGACGGGAGCGCGGCGGAGACGAAACGGAAATTATCCAGGAAGACCGTCGTATCATAGATGGAGTCACCCAGATCCATAACTGAAAACACCAACGTGATCGTCGACGCTCCGGAAGGTATCAGACCAACCGTCGTCAACTTTTCCGTCGCCTCGTCGGAGGTCGTGCCGGCAGCATTGCCCGACGTCATTCCGATCGCGCCGGTGGTGTTAACCGTGACCAGTGCGCCACTGGGATCGAAGGCAACATTATTTGGAGCCGTGATGTTTGCACCGCTTAGTGTGAAAGACGAGGAGGGGGGCTCAATTAGGAACGCATCATTGAACGCACTCCCCACGAATTCTGGAAACTCCTCTGAGAAGAACTTCCAGTTCACGGCCCAATATGTGGAGGGTGTGGGAACGTTCAGGGTGAGAGTCAGTTGGACCAGGTCTCTCCCCTGGCTGGTGTTGAGCCCGCTCAGCACTGTCGAAAGGAAATTAGAAAGGTTAGGTAAGAACGCGTTGGCGGCGCCGCCTGTGGAGATGACCGCGAAACTATCACCCTGGACCGGGAAGCCGCCAAGGGAGGCAAGTGTGGTCGTTACGAACACGGCGGTGCCGGCAACACCGCTGGTGCCGGCCGACGCACTGGCGACTGAGCCGGCGGGTAGATCCATGGCCGCGGCTAGCGCATCAGCTTGTTAAGCGTGTGACTGAGGCGAAATCAAGCCGGACCCTGCGGGCAGGTCGCCTTCGGGGCCAAAGGTGGGTGTATGTTCCGGGGGGGCCTGGGCGAATACGCCGCTTGGTATCGCAAATAGCAGACCTGGAACCAATACTACAATCAGCCAGTTTAGGAGCCTTCGTTTGACTTAGTTGGCCTCGGAGTCTGTCATGGTTTCCCTGCCTTCTCCCATCGGATTCACTATCTTGGCCAAAGCGCACATCTCGTGGTGCCAGCGTCCCGTTCAAAAGCGCGATGTCGGTGTTGGGAAGGATACTGGCACCGAGGTCACGCGCCGTCAATCGGACACAATCCTGGCAGATGATACTTTTTCAGCGTGATCATGCCGCAATATGTGAGCGGGATCGCTGGATGTCGTCCTCGATGGACACCCTCACCCAACCCCGCCTCCGTCCATGACCAGCGGCGTCCCCGTGACGAACGACGCCTCGTCCGACGCCAGGAACAACGCCCCAAAGGCGATCTCTCTGGGCTTGCCGACGCGCTTCAGGAAGCTGGCGTTGGCCGCCTCCTCCTGAAACTCGTCCAGGCCGGCTTTGAGAAACTCGCGGTGCTTTTCCGATGCTTGTGTCTGCACGGAGCCTGGACACACGCAGTTGACCCGAATGTTGTCTGGAGCCAGGTCGAGCGCTAGGCAGCGGGTCAGTTGCAAAAGGGCGCCCTTGGAGGTGTTGTAAGGTACGAACGCAGGCTGCCCGATGAAGCTGCTGACAGAGGCGATGTTGACGATGGACCCGCCGCCGACCGCCCTCATCACCGGCAGCACGTGCTTTACAGCGTAGGCCGCCCCAATGACGTTGACGCCCATGACACGCTGCCAGTCGGCGTCCGTCACTTCCTCGATGCGGCCGAACACGAAGGCCACCGCGTCGTTCACCAGGACGTCGACCGACCCGAACGCCCTCACCGTGGCCTGTACCAGGGCTTCGATCTCGGGCTCCTTGGAGACATCGGTTCTCAGGAACGTCGCCTCGCTGCCGGCCTCCAGGATACGCCTCAGGGTTTCCTGGCCCCCTTCCACGTCGATGTCGGCGATGGCTACACTGGCGCCCTCTTCGGCGAATAGCTCGCAGATCGCCCTCCCGATTCCCGAAGCGCCACCGGTGACTATCGTTTTCTTGTCTTTCAGCCTCATGCAGTTCCCCCCTTGTTGTCTACAGCTCTGTTGTCCACTGCTCTGCCCCGGCGGACCGGCTCACTCCAGGTGGAACACCTCCGCCAGCTCCACCATCGCCTGGTCCGGGCGTGCCCCCGGCGGGATCTCGAAGAACGGTGCCATCGTCTCCTGCCATCGCCGATTGGCGTCTTCGCGCTCCATGCCCGCCAGCGACGCCTGAAAGCTCTCCTCCGCCTCGAAGTAGCCTAACAGGAGGCCGTCATCCCGCATGAACAGCGAGTAGTTGCGCCAGCCGGTCCTCGACAGCGCCTCGAGCATCTCCGGCCACACAGACTCGTGCAGCCGCTTGTACTCTACCAACATGTCTTGTTTGACTTTGAGAATGAACCCTGTTCTCTTGATGGCTCTCGCCTCCCGCGTACTCATGTCATGGCCTTCGGCCCAATACTATGCCGAGCCCGGCAGCCTCGCAACCCCGGAGAGCATGTCCGCCGTCGCCGCTAGAGGGAGACTCGTCTGTGACTTGTGATTGACGCCAACCGGCATACGTGGCAAGCTTCTTCGAATGGCCGCCGGCATGGAGGAAAAATGAATCACGAGACCCGGACCAGAGAAAACCCTCGACGGAGAATGAAGGACCTCGTCCTTTTCTGCGCAGCGACTTTCATGTTCTGGACGGCCCTCTACCTGTATGTACCGGTCCTTCCCGCCCACGCCGAGAGGCTGGACGCCGGCCTGGTCATGGTCGGCGCAATCGTGGCATCCTATGCGATCGCCCAGTTCCTGCTGCGCATCCCCGTCGGCGTGGCGGCCGATCTTCTCGGCAGACGCAAGCCGTTCGTCGCCGCCGGCCTGCTATTCGCCGCCCTGGGCGCCGCGGTAATGGCGCTGGCTGACACGCCCTGGACCCTCTTCGCCGGCCGCACGATAACCGGCGTGGCCGCCTCCTCCTGGGTGATATCTACGGTGTTCTTCGCCTCTTATTTTCCGCAGGACCAGACGGCCCGGGGGATAGCCATTATCAGCGTCGTAAACAGCGTCGCCATAGTGGCCGCCACCTCCATCGGCGGACAGCTCTCGGACCGTTGGAACACGGAGCCGGTCTTCGTCATCGCGGCCGCGGTCGGCGTTCTTGGAGTTCTTTTCTTGCTCCCGATAGCCGAGCCGAAGATGCGGCGACATCAGGCTCCGTCCAGCCGCGCGTACGTGGAGGTGGCCACGCAACCACTGCTGCTGATGGTCTCCCTTATCAGTGTGTTCGTGCATTTCGCGAATTTCGCGACGATATTCAGCTTCACGCTGGTCTACGCCGCCCGCATCGGCGCGGACGCCGGGGAGCTGGGCCTCGTAACCGGCGCGTTTCTCGGGGCCGGGACGCTCGGAACTCTGGGCACAATGTTCCTGGTGGAACGCCGGGGATATGCTTTCACGATACTGCTTGGGGCGACCGCCCTGGGTATTGCCCTCCTGCTGGTTCCACTCTCAGGAACCCTCGCCGCGTTGCTGGCTCTCCAGCTCCTGGCCGGCGCGGGCCGAGGACTCAGCGCCACCGGCCTGATGGCACTGAGCATCAGCGCCGTCGAGCCGGCCAGCCGGGCGACGGCGATGGGCGTCTACCAGGCGATATACTCCATTGGAATGCTGACGGGGCCCTTGTTAGGGGGTGTAATCGCGGACTGGGCCGACTTGGGAGGGGTCTTCTACGTCTCGGGTGCGCTGGTGCTCTTCGGCGGCGCGCTCGTGCACCCAACGGTGCGCCGGTTCCATAGAGCCGCGCCGTCGCCCCCGGCCAAATGAGTCGGTGAGCCACGCACCGGCGCCTGTTCAGTTCTCAATCAGGTGGTACTCCTCCGGCACATGGAGGCGCTCGCATGCGGTGAAAGCGCCGTCGTAGCTCAACCTAACTCCCTCGCAGTACCCGATCGCGTCCCCCCAGGTGTCGAATCCGGCCTCGGGGGTACCCTCGACGGTCCCCAGCTCAACGAAAGCCCCGTGGGTGACGACGAGCGCCTGCTCGGAGTCCGGGACGCGTTCGCCGATGCTGCGCCACAGGCCTGCCTGGACCTCCGCGAACTCCGAGCAGCGCAGGCCCTTCGTCACGGCCCAGGTGACCCCGGCGAACGGACTCGGCCAGCCGAGCCCATTGAGGACGCCGCCGGGGAGATTTCCTAGCGCGCCAAGGGTCTGATGTACCTCGAACCCCATGGCGATAGAGGTCTCCACCGCTCGGGGAATTGGGCTCGTCACGACCAGGGTGAAAGGCCCCATAGCGTCGCCCACGAGACGAGCCAGCGCGATGCCGTCCTGCGACAGGTGCTGCCCCGGCTTTCGCCTCATAGTATGCCGCCGGACCTTCAGTATTCGCATGGGATCTTACCCTCGCAAATTTCGGCATCGGCGCCAAATCCTTTGCCGGCGGCAATACTCGCTACCCCGTACGAACAAGCCGGCCTGCGCGCACGGTGAGAACCGGCTCCAGCACGGGGCCCGTGCGGAGACCGTCCGGAGTGTCCGCCAGGGGCTCCTGCCGTCACCCCAGCGCAGCACGGCCAGGTCCGCGCAGGCGCTAACGTGCCCACCTCGCCGGACATGCCGAGGACCTGCGCCGGCCGCAGTGTCGAGCGGGCGAAGGCCTCGCTCTCGGGCATCCCGATGGCGATCAGTCAGGAGAGGGTCCTTGGCAGGTCGTGGGACGGCTTCCACCCCAGGTGGTTGTTATAGACATCAGACGAGACCGTGTCCGGCAGAAACCCATCCGCTATCGCGTCCGCGCCCACGCCCATGTCGGAGCTGCCCTTACCGTGGCTCGCATCGAAGAGGACGCCGTGCTCCCGCGCCTCCCAAACGGGTCCACTATCCGCCCACCGTCGACGACGCTCTCGGCGTCGCTGTGGAAGCAGTAGGTAAATACGTCGCCCGCACGCAGCACCTTGAGCTGGTCCGCCAGCGGCCAGTCGGACGGCTCTCTCCGGACACCGTAGAGTATGGGCTTGCCGGTACGCTCGGCGATGGCGACCGTCCTTCTCATGATCTCGCGCGGGTCGTTGTCGCCGCAGGCCTTCGCGGTCAGGTTCGCGGCGACGCCCCAGATGTGCTCGCCACTCTTTTCAATGGCCGCAACGCAGGCGTCCATATCTACCTCACTCAGGTTAACGAAGCAGCCCCTGTCCTCGTACTCGCCCTTGACGGCGGGGCTCATCGCGAGCCGCACCCGCAGCCGAGACGGCTCGATGATCGTCGCGAGGTAGACAGACCAGGTTTCGGCTCCGGCGTCGCCCTGTGAGAGCACCGTCGTGGCGCCTTGGGGGAGTATCTCGGAATCGCCATCGATCCCGAACCTCCAGGCCATCGGCGCGGGGTGCGCGTGCAGGTCCACGAAGCCTGGCAGCAACACGCCGTCGGAAAACTCCAAGGTCTCCCTCGCCTCCCCGGAGACATCGGGGCCACTGGCCGTGATCCGGCCGTCCCAGACGGCCACCGCACCGGAGCCGTCAAGCCCGGCGTCCGCGCAGAAAACCCTTCCCGCCCTGATAATCAAATCAGGCTGCCTGTCGGTCATGTCATGATCTCCTGATACTAAGTCTGATGAGTCATCAGCAGTGGACCACTGTTCGCACAACAACTCGTTCAAGCGGGCGCATGTTCCAATCCAGCGGCACTTCGGGTGAGTCGGGTCTCGCCTGTCGCGCGTGCCCGCAAAGGTGTATTGCGAAACCGCCCCTAGCCGGGCGGCTGGGTCATATATGTCTCGGCCAGTGCGAAGCAGAACGAGCTGGCCGGGCCATCTGGACCCGTGACCCGCCGCCAACCCTCCCTGACGTATGGATCGCCGGGGGCGCGCACGCCATTGACCATGATCGCGCCCTGCTCGGCGAACATCAGCACGGAGAAAGCTACCGCCGTGCCCCTCTTGTTCGGAGCGCCGCCCGCCATTAAGAAAGGCACAATCAGGCCGCTCCATCTGACCACGATGCTGACGTCACCCGCGTCCAGTGTCCAGTATGGATCGTTGCGGACATCGCCTCCCCTTGCCAGCGTCCCGTCGAGCACGGGCAGATCCAGATCGTTGAAGGGATCGTCGGGGGGGGCGGCGCGGACGCGCTCCATGGTGAACGCGAGGACCTCCCGATTGTCGGTGATTATCGCCTGAAACCCGTCGTCTCCCGGAACGTCGATCAGAGCGGCGCTCCCCTCCCCCGCCGGGCTGTATCGGGTGTGATAGATCCCGATCGAGGCGCTGTTGGTATCCCTGCCGTGCTCCCGCAGGTAGGCGATCCAGTGCTCTCCGGACCATAGTAACTGGGATGCGTTCGCCATCGTCGAACTCCTCCGCCGTCGTGGACGGCGCCATTCTCTCGTGTTGGATGTGACCATGTCCACTGTGGAAATGCAAGACCAGCAGGCCGCACCATCGACGATCCCGCGCGTCGCCTGTTGCTCGCTCTAACCGGTACGAGTCGCCCGGGACGTGCAATGGATAGCCTGTACTCGACGGCGGCCAGTGACGGGTGCCATTCGAGCGGTCGATCAAGTGTGCATCGGATATCATCCGTGAGGCCAAGAGCCTGGTGCCGGTACTCTAACATCAAACCATGCAGCATATGGAGCTTCCGAAACAATACTCGACGATTATCATACCCTGCGGACCGTTCCACTTTCTGAGTGATCGTGATGAGTCCTCCGAAGCCCTGTCGCGTCTGCATAGTCATTTGGAGGCTGGAGGGGTGCTCGCAATGTCCCTGGACGATCCAGTCGACGAGTTGTCCGATGACGCGCCGAGAGGGTGGCGCCCTTATAAAAGGGCTATTCGTGCGCGGGACGGCGCCGAGTTGCAACAGCACAGGAGAACCGCGGACATCGATCACACGGGGCAGGTAGCGACGAGCGAGATCCGGTACAGAGTGATACGGCGCGGACGAGTCGTCCAGGAGGAGATTCACACGATGAAGATGCGTCTCTACTACCGGTCAGACATACGGGGGATGTTGGAGGAGGCGGGGTTCGGCGGTGTGCGGTCCCTCCGCCTGGGGCTCCCCGCCGAAGGCGTTGAGCCAGAGTGGCGGCCGCTGGTCGTGGCCAAAAAACGGGCCTCTGCTGGTACAGGTGCTACTTAGCGCTACGAAGCTCGAGAAGCATGCTAGAATGTCGCAGGCATCCACTCACCACCCGCTCAGACGGACGTGCGCACGCCGCTAAGACGAGAGATCACCCCATGGAGGCTCGAACATGAGGATCCTTATCACAGGAATCACGGGGCGAATTGGCGCCAATCTGGCGGCGGCGCTCCTACGAGACGGGCACCAGGTCCGAGGCCTGGTTTGGGCAAGGGACCCGAGAGTCGAGAAGCTCGGGCACCTGGATATAGAGCTGCTTAACGGCACGATCACTGAGCCGGACGACGTCAAACTGGCGATAGACGGGTCGGATGCCGTGTACCATCTCGCGGCGGCCTTTCAGGGCGGGGGGCCTTTCACCGAGTCGGAGTATTTCGAGATCAACGTCACCGGCACCTTCAACATGCTCAAGGTGGCGAGGAGTTCGGACACCCTCAGACATTTCATCATGGCGGGCACAGATGCGGTCTACGGGCCTTTAGAGGGCCGCCCCGAGCTAATCCACGAGGACCGGACTCCAACCAGTCCCGAGGGGTGGTACGGTCTATCAAAGCTGCTGGCGGACGAGATGTGCATCGCCTATCACGCGACCTACGGCATGCCCGTAACAGTGCTGCGCTTCGGCTACTGCTTCGGCGCAGGGGAGTTCCTGGACTTCAATCCATTCCTTCTGAGCAACTTGAGGTCCAGTATCCCGGAGCTGGAGGCGCTGTGGAAAGGCGAGGAGCGACTCGTCATACGCAAGGATGAGTCCGGCGCTTCGTTCAGAATGCAGATTATCGACGTGAGAGACCAGGTCCAGGGCTGCGTCTCCGCGCTTGAGAAACCACAGTCCTTCGGTCAACGAATACAATTGGCGGCGCCCTCCCCTTTTTCTTTCGGTGAAGCTGTCCCATACCTGAGCGAACGAATAGGCATCCCGGCGGTCTCGGCAACCGTTTCGGGTCCGCCGGTGAACTTCGCGTTCGACCTTGGAAAGGCCAAGGGTCTGATTGGTTTCGTGCCGAAGTACGACGTCTTCCGAATGATCGATGACGCGGTCGCATTCAGGGAAGGCCAGGAGCTGGACGTAATTCCCACGTGACGCCCCACCCGTTGACGCGGGGCTGATCGGAGATTACACTCCCTAGCGGTAATACCCGCCGGAGGACCGACTCATGAGCACAGTTTTCGACGCACACGGCCACTGCTTTCCGCCGCTCGCTGAGGACCGGGGCATCATGCGCCGGCGCCTCGCCGAGCATCAGTACCACGTACGTTTTCACCGCCAGGGCATTCAGAGGGCACGGGACGACGCCAGGGTGTCCGAGTCCCTACTATTGGGAGAGCGCGACGGCATCTCATGGCTGCCGGAGGTCGATTTCCGTATCGGCGAGTTCGGAAAAGTGGAGTTCACTCATGAGGACGAGGACTACTACATTCGATGGATGACGCCCGCTCTTCGCGACATGTCGTCCCCGGCGGAATACATGGTCGCCCAGATGGACTACGTCGGCGTGGACAGGGCGGTCCTCCAGCACGACCGCATATACGGTCGTCTGGACGAGTTCCTGTCCGAATGCGTTAGGAAGTTCCCCGGCCGCTTCGTCGCCCTGGCCCAGGTGGACGAGTGGATCGGCGGCCAGCCCGGCCAGCTCGAGCGGCTTCGGCGCCAGGTCCAGGAGCTGGGCTTCTCGGGGCTTTATTTCTCCACGGGCGGCTTCCTACACAACGACTTCAAGTCCAACGTCAACGACCCGGAGCTAGAGCCTCTATGGGAGCTCGTGGCCGAGCTCGGTATCCCGATACACTGGTACGCCGCTAGAATCAAGCGCAACCAAATGGAAACCTACGTCCAGGAGCTCGGGGAGTTCACCGAATGGGCCAGGGCGCACCCGGACATCCCTAGTGTGCTGACCCACGGGCTCAACAACATCGGCATCAACCTGGGGATGCCGGACCGCTTTGAGGTCATCCCGGAGATCACCGCTCTGCTCCAACAGCCTGGATGGCACGTAGAGCTCATGCTCCATCTGATGAATGCGGATGCCGAGTTCCCGCCGTACAATCCAGAGCTTTGCCGGGTAGTGGAAACACTCGTGGCGGAAGTCGGCGTCGAAAAGCTGGTCTGGGGCTCCGACATGCCGGCCTGCGAGCGGACGATGACCTACAAGCAATCGATGCTGCTCTTCCAGACCCAGTGCGACTTTCTGACGTCCGATCAGCGCGCCGCGATCATGGGTGAGAATCTGGCCCGCCTGTACCTCGCCTGACCGGACGTGCGCCTGGCAGACATTACAATCACGGGAGCTGCGGCGACGCCATCGATGTGACCAGGCTCGTTAAATGGGGACGCGGACGCGGTCCATGCCTGAAAGTCCAGCGCGGACGGTGATTATCAATCGGCTCAGGCGCGACTGGGCGGTTCTCGCGAGCATGTTCGGCGGGGTACTTCTCACCGCCACGCTTGTCGCCGGCGCACCGCTGTACATGCGCTCCCTTGACCGGTTGGCCTTCAGCGTCGCCCTGGACCGCCAGTTCACCCGCTTCGCCAACATCATCGTTTTCGGCCCTCACGTATCTCTCGATCCCGAGGCCGTCGAGAGGTCGGACCGGGCGATCGCGGACTCGATGGACACTCATCTGGCCTCCGCCACGTCAGACATGGAGCAGTTCGTCAAGACCGGGCCCATGCTCGCGGGGCTCGCGTCCCGGCCGCTGCCGGAGCGGGACTCGACCGGCGGAGCGGTCTCGCGCGGCTACCTCCAGTCCCTTTCCAACCTGGAGCACAACGTTGCCTTCATTAAGGGGCGGATGGCGCGGGACACGGTAATCGACCGGCAGGAGGGACCGGAGTTGGAAGCCGTGGCCAGTGCGCCGACGGCGCGGGAGTTCGGCTTCGAGATCGACGACGTGCTCACCCTGGCCCCTTCACTGGCGCACCGGACCAGGGTCTCCGCCCGCATCGTCGGCATCTTCGAGCCCGACGACCTGACCACCGAGTACTGGCGGTATCCGAAACTCTTCCTTGATCCGGCGCCGCTTCTGGAAGAACCCGAACAAGGGCTGCTGATAGACCCGCGAGAGCCTCCCGTGGCTCTATTCGTCGACCGCGGGGTCATGGTCGAGGCTGTAAGCGCCACTTTTCCCGGCACTCTCGCAGATCCCACATGGTTCATCCTGATTCCCAATGAGCGTCTCAAGGGATGGTCCATACCCCAGGTGCGCGGGCGGCTCGATGGGTTCGAGAACGCCGTCAGCTCCTCGTTGCCCGGTTCCAACGTCTCGATGGGCGGCATGAAGTCCCTTATGGACGACCTGAGCCGTCGAGGGTTTCTCGCGAAACTGCCCATACTACTGCTGCTGACAACTATCGTCGCCGTCCTGACACTCTACCTCGCGATCAGCTCCATGCTGATCGTTCAGCGCAAGGAGGGCGAGCTGGCGTTATTGAGAGCGCGAGGAGCACACGCGCAACAGCTACAACGAATCTACGGCCCGGAGGCGGTCGTCCTCACGGTTGTCGCGGTGGCGGTGGCGCCTTTCCTGGCGATGGGCGCCGTCGGACTCGCGGGGTTACAGCCCGCCTTCAGCGAAATCACTGGCGGGGCCCGCCTTCCGACAGAGCTATTCCTTGCGCCCTGCACCGCCTCATTTGCTGCCGGGCTGCTCTTCCTGGCGCTTCTCGCGACATACTCCCGGCGGCTCGCGGGGTCCGACCGAGGCGTTCGCAGACTATCGTGGTCGCGCCCCCCGGAGGCATCCTGGTTCCACCGGAACTACCTTGATTTCGGACTGCTCGTCTTCGGGGGGCTGGTCTTCTGGGAGCTGCGGGCCAGGGGCCAAATCGTATCCGGAGGCCTTTTCAAGGACACAGACGTCAACGAGGCGCTGCTTCTCGCCCCGGTGCTTTTCCTGATCGTGGTCGCTCTCATGTCCATCCGCGTCTTCCCACTGGTCGTCCAGTACCTGGCCGGGGAGTCACCGGCAGCGGTGCACCTCTTCATGGCGGCGGTAACGCTTATCCTGGCGCCCGGTCTCGTGGCCACCGAGATCGCCGACGGCAACGCGCTGGAATGGCTCGGACCCGTCGCATTGCTGGCGGGCGTGGCAGCCTCCTACTCGGCCACAACTCTGTCGCGAAGGGCGCGGTACAAGCTGATCGGGATCACCCTCCAGGCGGCGCTGGTAGCGGCGTATATGACCCTCAGACCGTTGGACACGGAGGACGGGCTGCTTGTGCCGACCGCCGCCCTGCTTTCCCTCGTGCCCGTGCAGGCGGCGTTCCTTCTCCTCGCAGCGCTGAGAAGTGTTACCCCGATCTGGCTGCTCGCCGGCCTATGGCGCATGGCCCGCAACCACGCGCAGTACACATGGCCGATGACGCTCCTGCTCCTCACCACCGGGTTGGGCGTTTTCTCCGCGACTATTGGCGCCACGCTGGACCAGAGCCGGGAGCACCGCGTCCGATACGAGGTCGCTTCGGAAATCAGAATCAGCCTCCGTGAAGGCAGTCCGGAGACCGGCATTTCAGGAAACGTGGAATCCCTTCGAGAATCCTTGGACGCGACCCTCATTTCGTCAGCATGGCGGGGCACGGCGCTCGTCGGCCAGACGTCCGTAGAGCTCCTTTCCGTCGATTCCCGCACGTTCCCGTTAATCTCCTGGTTTCGGGAGGATTTCTCCGCCGGCTCGTTGAACCAGCTCATGGCAGGGCTGCAAGCCTCCGCGACCGCCGGCCGAATCAAGGTGCCGCAGGGTACGGAGACGCTGGGTGTCTGGATCAAGCCCGCGCCCGACAGCCCCGATCTCACCCTATGGATGATACTCGAGGACGGCAGGGGCGACAAACATACAATCGACCTCGGAAAACTTGGCCCTCCTGAATGGCGGCCGATCATGGCCGGCATCCCACAGGGTCTTGAGGCGCCCGTCCAACTCGTGGCATTGCAGTTCCTGGAGCGTGCAGATACGATCGCTCAGAGGGCTGAGTTCGCCAACCTGCTCCAGGGAACCTCAGGGACCATTTTTCTGGATGACATCCACGCGGTAACGGCAGGCGGGGGTGACATCATCGTGCTTGAGGACTTCGAGGGCGACATCGGCTGGCTGCCCATCGCCACGGAATCGGACCCACCGGACGAGCTCGAGGCGACGGAGGAAGACCCATATCGAGGCCGGAAGGCCGCTAGATTCACCTTCGGGAAATCCGTGAACCAGCTTGTCCGCGGATTCCAGATGAGCCCGACCGGCGGTCCGATGCCCGCCGTCGTCAGCAAGACGTTTCTCGACGCGAGCGGACTGGGGCCCAGTGATACCTTCGTGGCCCGGGTCTCCGGCAGAGTGGTGTCGCTCGAGGTCAAGGACACGGCCGAATACTTCCCAAGTATGGACCCCGCAGGTGGTGGATTCATAGTCGTGGACACTCAGAGCCTTCTGGGAAATTTGAATGTGATGACATTCGGTAAAAAGGTGAGGCCGAACGAGGTCTTCGTGGGCGGCGAGCCCGGCAAGGAGGGTCGGGTTCTTGCGGCCGTCAACAAGCTCGCGAACGGTTCGGCCGTGCTGCGAAGCTCCGCGTCACAGCTTGAGGCCATCCGTCGGGACCCACTGGAGGGAGCGGCCTGGCAGGCGCTGGCGGGAATATCCCTCGGCGTCGTGCTGGTCGCGAGCTGCCTCGGCTACGTAGCGTACCTCCTATCGATTGGCCGCCGATACCGTACCGAGTTTGGCCTTTTGCGGGCGGTAGGCCTGTCTCGGCGTCAACTAGCGCTGCTGGCGGGCTTCGAGCATCTGGTCATACTGCTGATCGGCATGGGGCTGGGAACCTGGGCCGGACTGCGAATGGGCGCGTTGATGGTATCCTCCCTGGTGACTCCTGGGAGCGGCCCGCGGGCCGTGCCTCCCGTCGAGTTGGCCACTAACTGGGCCCAGATACTACCCGTGTATATCGCCGTACTGCTGATTGCCGGCGCTTCGCTCGTCGTCCTTAATCGAAGGGCTCGCCAGATGGATCTGCGGGATATCTCCAACCTGACCGAGTAGGTCGCGCCTGACCGGTTGATACCTCTGTCAGGTGCTGCTACACTCTCACCGACCGGCGGTCTCCCTTGGAAAGAGCGTCGAATATACTGAGTAGGAGTTGAGCGAGAACGACATGGGACAGGTAAACCTCAAATTCAAGCCGTCCGTACCCGTCTTTGACGCCAACGTCGCCCTGGGCAGACGGCACGACCGGCGTGTCGTCGTGGACAACGCCGCTGGGACGCTGGACGCGATGAAGAAGTCCGGCGTCGAGCGGGCGCTGGTATACTCCCCCCACGCCGGCGGATTCGACACCCAGGTGGGCAACAGGCTCCTCCTAGAGCTGATTGAGGGCCATCCCAGCCTCGTCCCGCAGTTCGTCGCCAACCCCGCCGCGGACGACCTCGAATACTTCGCCGACACGATAAAGGCGCGCGGCGTGCGGTCTGTCAGGATGGAGCCGCA
This sequence comes from uncultured Dehalococcoidia bacterium, assembly GCA_964544865.1. Taxonomy (GTDB): domain Bacteria; phylum Chloroflexota; class Dehalococcoidia; order Lucifugimonadales; family CAJWER01; genus CAZJDV01. Next base: position 47,596 of record CAZJDV010000007.1, read on the forward strand.
GAAGCATAATTACCCTTTCCGTGACTGGGTAGTTGGGCCTTGGCTGGACTGGCTGGAGGCGGAGGGCATCCCGCTATGGACAGCGGCCGATGAATCGGACCCGTCGGCGCTTCACGATACCGTCAAGGCGCGCCCGGGCCTCAAGGTCGTCCTGGCGGAGGCGCACTACAGCCATGTGCCCTGGGCCATCCCGCTGCTGCGCGGCCTGCCGAACATGTCCGTGGAGATGTCGCGATTCGTCATCGCCGACGGCGTGGCCAGACTCCTGGACACGGTGGGCGAGCGGCGCATCCTCTTCGGCTCCAGGTTCCCCGACTCCTCCATGGGCCACCAGCTATATAACCTGCATCGCAGCGGCCTCGACAGCCCTGCCCTTGCCGCCATCTGCTCGGGCAACCTGGACCGGCTGCTGAGGATAGACTAACAATGAACACACCAGTAATCGACTTCCACTCCCATGCCGGCCGCTGGGGCAACCACGCGGTCGATGACGACCCGGAAAAGTTCATCGCTACGATGGACGCCGCCGGCGTCGATAGAGCGAACATCAACTGTATATACTATGGAGACGCCTGGCGCGGCAACGATATCGTCGCCTGGTTCGTGGAGCAGTATCCGGATAGGTTCATTGGCGTCGCCTTCGTCACTCCCCACTACCCAGAGGAGGTCATCGGCGAGCTCGACCGGGCCTTCGACGTCCTGGGACTGAGATCTCTGAAGGTCTACCCCACCTACTACGGTAAGCCCATCGACGATCCGGGCTACTTCCCCATATTCGAGTGGTGCAACGAGCGGGGCGTCACCATGATGAGCCACTCGTCGTTCGCCAACGAGGACGACACGCTCACCCTGCCGAGGAAGTTCATCGCCCTGGCGCAGGAATTCCCGAAGATGAACTGGGTTTTGGGCCACTCGGGCAACGCGAGGCCGGGGCAGATTCAGGCCGTCGAGGCCGCCCAGGCATGCCCGAATATCTATCTGGAGACCTGCTCGTCCTTCGGCGACCACGAGACCATAAAGTTCCTGGTCGAGGGCGCGGGCGAGGACCGCGTCCTATTCGGCTCGGACATGCCTCTCATGGACGCCCGCGGCATGGTCGGCCGCATCGTCACCGCCGACATCTCAGAAGAGGCCAAGCGCAAGGTCCTCGGCCTCAACGCCATCAAGCTCCTGGGCCTAGAGGACATGCCCGCGTTACGGGCCTGCTAGCCGGGGAAGGGTACGGGGGACGGATGCCGACTCCGCCCAACCGCAACCAGCTCTAACCCACGGTCATTCTGACGAGCGCAGCGAGGAAGAATCTGGGGGCGGGGCTTCGCTCGCTAAACGCGGTGAAACCTCCGCGCCGGTCCTCTCCCTCCACCCCGAGCGGATCCAGGGTGACATCGCATGGCATCGACCTGACGGAACACCGGGAGTCATCCAAACGGACGATAACAGAGGCTTGACGAGCGCGGGCCCGTAATATGTAATAGCGTCCACCCATTTGGCGGGAGGCCCGCGTGGACCCTGGCGAAGCCCGTGCACTGTTCCCCATTCTTCGTGAGAGGACATACCTGTTCAGCGGCGGTCACTCGCCGGCCTCCACGCCGGCCCTCGAGGCAATCCGGCGGCTCACCGACGAGTGGACCTACGACATGGGTGGCCTCTATGAGCGGCTCCGCGAGGAGTTCGACGAGGTCCGTCGGCTTTTCGCCGGGCTCATCGGGGCCGATGAGGACGAGGTTGCCATCGTCGATACCACCGGCGCTGGGTCCGATCTGGCCGTCGAGATGATCGAGCCGCGCCGAGGGGGCAACGTCGTGTTCGACGAGTGGAGCTATCCCTCCAGCGTATACCCCTGGTATGCTCCCGCCCCGCGAGCATGTTGAGCGCCGCTGGGTCATGTCGCGCAACGGCGTGATCGAGCTGGACGACATGGCCCGGGCCATCGACGACGGCACATTGGCGGTCAGCATCTCCCACGTCACCCAGGGTGAGGGATTCCGGTAGGACCTGTGCGCCGTCTCACGGCTCGCCCACGAGCACGGCGCGCTGCTTCTGGTCGACGCCGCCCAGTCGGCGGGGGCTGTCCGCATCGATGTCCATGCCCAGGCCGTAGACTTCCTGGCGACGGGGGCCTGCAAGTGGCTGCTCGGAGCGGCCGGTGTGGGCTTCTTCTATGCGGCCGGGCGCCATCTGGACGGGATGCCGCCCCACGCGAGGCCGCCGGGCTCCGACAACGTATTCAAGTCGCCGGCTGTCGAGCCATTCGTGCCGAAGCCCGGCGCCGACCGGTTCCATCTCGGAATGCCCAGCCTGCTGGGACTCGCGGCCATCCGGCCCGGCCTGGAGCTCCTCACGGCGGTCGGCATGGATACCGTCGAGGCGCACGTGCTCGACCTCACGGGATACTGCATCTCCGGTCTGCAAGAGCGTGGAATCGAGGTGCTGACGCCAGCGGACCCACAACACAGGGGCGGCGTCATCGCGGCCAGCATTGACGATACTCCCCGGGTCGCGGCGTTCCTGAGAGCCCGCCGCATCGACGTCTACGGCGGCCACACTTACAACGATACCCTTCGGATAGCCCCGCACGTCTTCAACAACCGCGAGGACATCGACCGCCTGCTGGCCAGCCTCGACGAGTACATGCACGGGTAGGCGCCCTATGCCCCTCATACTTGAGGTCCCCGCGCTCTCTGCTGCAATCCCTTATCTGCCTAACCGTCTGGGACCGGCCTCTCGCCCATGATGGAGTCTGCCGGGTAGACGCGGTACTGGTTGGGCTTGAGTGGCGAGAGGTGCTCCACCACCCAGACCTCCTTGCCCGAAGCGTCCACCTCCAAAATCAAGAAGGGCCTGCAGCACTCGTCCACGAAGTTGCTGCCGAACATTACCAGCGTGTTCCCGTTCTTAAGCCTGGTCACGCTCGAGCAGCAGATGGAGTACATGTCGGGTTTGAGCCGGTACTCCCACACCTTCGACACCGTCATGGTCTCCGAGTTGAGGGCCAACTCCAGGCCGCGGGAGTACTGGCCGCCCTCGTTCCCCGGCCGGGTGTTGCCGTTGTCGAACAGCAGGACGTTGCCGCTGGGCAGCAGCTCCGCGCTGTGGGGATGGTAGAAGCGGTCGCTCGGGTCAGGGAAGGTGAAGTCGCTGCCGGGTCCGCCAAGCCGCCACTGAATCGACTTGAAGTCTGGCGCGACGGATATGACCTGATTCAAGTTCCGCAGCGCCACTGCCACGCTGCCGTCCTCGCCCATGAACAGGGAGTCGGCGTGGCTCCAGTCCTGGACGGCCCGGTCTCGCTCGCACCCTCCCCAGAGGGGATTGCCCGGCAGCGTTCGGTTTGACGCCGGTACCGTCCTATCGGCCGGAGAGATGAAGTCGGAGATGTTCCACACGATCTCGCTCTCGTCCGTTGCCTGGTCCCAGATGCCAATCGTGTCGCCCTCCTGGGGCATGGGCGGATCGCCGTAGCCGGGGCGCAGCACGTCCCTGGAGAGGTACATGATGCGACCGTCGGGCAGTACCCGGACCTCGTGGTGGATTGGTCCGAAGGGGCTGCACTCGTCCACCAGACGGTCTTTCTCCTCCCCCAGCGGACTGATCTCCACCAACCCCATCGCGGTCGTGCCGCCCTGGAAGCCCGCGACGTATACGATGTCGCCGCTGGGCTTTTGGGCCATGACGTAGGGTTGTTCCTCGTACGGGGCCTCGAAATACCAGACGACCTGCCCAGCGTGGTCGATCGCGGCGAAGCCCTGGAAGCCAACCTGTCTGAACTCCAGGAACGTCAGGTCGAAAGTTGGCCGGCCTCGCAATACGTCAAACCTGGCCTCTTTCAAGACCTCGGGCAGCTCTCCGGTAATGAATGTCCCGCCGGGCCCCACGGTGACGCCGCCTTCAGCGGTTGCGGTGAATACCTCGAAACTAAAGGAGGTATTGGCTCTGAGCCTGACTGCATGAACGGCGAAGCCGGTCCCCTGGGAGCGCTCGGTCCGCGACCTGAGCCGCGCGGCGCCCCGCGCCCAATACTCCACATAGACGAGACCGGGCTCGCTCAGAGACCCCTCGATACGGGCGATCAGGGAGTTGCTCTCGAGAATGTAAGCCGAGGCGGACAGAGGCGCAGGGGGCGGCGCCGGGGTCGGCGTGGCCGTGGGCGTCGCGCTGGGTGTGGGCGTCGGCTCCGACGAGAGCGCCCCGCAGGCTCCGATGTAAAGCGCGATGACCAGGGCGAGTAGTACGACAGCCAGACGATTTGGGCTGGTCTGCCGGCCGTCGTGTTCGACCAGGCGGGACGAAGAAGGGCAGTTCCGATATCCGGCTCGGCTATCCTCGGTCCCATATGAGATGCAATGCAGCCCAGTCAATGGTGTGGCCACTCTACCTCAGCCGCGTCTCGCCCATGATCGACTCGAATGGGTAGGCTCGGTAGCTATCTTTGAAGGACGGGCCCCAGACCTCGAGCCTCCACACCTCGGTGCTGTCGCTATCCACCTCGACGATCACGCGAGGAGTCGTATCAAAGCTTATCAGGGTGTTTTCATTGCCGAGCCGGTACGCGCCGCCCCTGGTCCGCGAGAAAAGGTCCGGCTCGGGCCGGTATTCCCAGACCTTGAATGCGCTCAGATCGTAGTCGCTGAGAGCGAACTCCGTCACACGCGAGTACTCCCCTCCCTCTTCTTCAAGCCGACCCGACCCGTTGTCAAAAACCAGGATGTTACCGTTGGGCAGCTCGGTGACGGTGTGGGGAAGATAGAACTTGTCGTTCTGGTCTAGGAACTTGTAGCCGCTGTTCGGGCCCCCGAAAACCCACTCGACGAACTCGAGATCGGGGGATATGGAAACGACCTGGTTGAGGGTCTTGACAGACAGGATATAGTTGCCCCGCGGACCGATGTTCAGCGAATTCGCGTTCCACCATCGCATCATTTCGCCGGGGCGCTCTGGCTGGCCCGGAATGCCGTAAAAGGGTACCGGCTCCCACGTCACGCGGTCCTTGATATCAAAGGCGTCGAAGGCGTTCCATATCTCGCGAGTCAAGCCGGTTTTCTGGTCCCAGATGCGTATCGAATCGCCTTCGACCGGGGTGTTGCGGCCTCCCCCCTGCGCGGTGTCGTCGACCTCCTCGTGAATCCGGGCTAGGTACAGGACCTCGTCGTTGGGCAATATCAGATGGTCGTGATGCGGGAGCCCGTCGATGTCGCTGTACGATAGGCTGTCGACGATCTCTCCCAGCGGGGTGATCTCCCGCAGGCAGCACGGTCGCTTGTTTCTTCCCATGTAGTAGACCAGGTTGTAGTCCGGCTTCTGGCGGATCGCGTTGATCGAATACAAGAGGCTGGGGACCAGATTTGGACTGGCGTAGTACCACACGATGTTGGAGTCGGCATCCAGCACGAGGATGTAGCTTGTCGCGACATCCTGATGGTCCATCAATAGCAGCTCGGGCGTAGGCTCGCCCGTGGCGCTAAACTCGACGCTGGCCAGCGCCTCCGGAAGAGCGTCCGTCTTGAACGAGCCCTTGAGACCCTCGGACACGCGCTCCTCCAAGTCCACCGCGAACACTTCGTAGTCGTAGTTGGTGGACGGTCGAAGCCTTACAATCGGCACCATGTGCTCGCTGGCGGTGGTTGCCGTCGTCAACGAGCGGAAGGTGCCGGAATCGTCGTTCTCATACTCTACGAAAACCTGTGAATCCCTGTCGAGGCTCACCTTCACCTCGACGATCAAGGGGTTGTCTGGCCTGACCTGGGCCGAGGTCTCCAGGACCGCTGGAGGCAGCGAGTCAGCCGGAGTGGAGGACTCGGCGCCCGTCGATTCCGGCAGGGCCTCGACGGTCGCCCTCACGGCGGTAGCCACGGTGGCCCGTGTCTCTGCGGGGTCGCCAGCTTCGCCGCCGCAAGCCGCCAGCAGTAGAATAGCGGCCAGGACCAGCAGAGCCCAGTGTGGTGCAAGAACGACCATACTCTACTCCAGTCCTTTCACCCGGAAGACCTCTCCTCCGACTAGCATCTACTGGGCTGCCGGAGCGCAGGCCGAACGGCTACAAGCCCGCTATCGCCTCGAAGCCCAGGGCGTACTTAGAGTTGCGCGTAATGCTCATGGGCAACTCGCTGACCACCGCCTTGACGCGCTCCCAGGCGTCGACCTCGCCTTTGACCTCGATTATCAAGGTGTCAAGGCTGAGGGCGCGTCTGGACAGGTTGGGATAGGGCGAGAACCTCTGATCGTAGACCTCCTGGCTGTAGTCCAGGGTGATGCGCACTCGTCTCTCTCCATCCTCATAGTACTCCCGCCTGTACCGATTGATGAGGACCGGCGTGGAGTCGGTGCCAGCCTCGGCCTTCATCCAATCTGGCAGCCCGGCCATCATCTCAGGGATAATGGCGGCCCAGCGGGGACCGTTTTCAAGATCGTATTCCCCGGCCAGCGCGAATCTCACTTTCCAGCTAACCTGATCGAGCTTCCTCTTGACCTCGAGTACTCCCCGGATATCCGAGGCCGCATCGCCATACCAGCGGACTCTCACCTTTCTACGCTCGCTGATGCCCTCCAAACTGTCCTCGAGCCACTGCAGGCCGTGGGTGTCGAGGTAAAGGTTGTTGACTCGGCGCGGCGGATACGACGGCACGAATGCACCGCTATGGGTCCGCACCCACGCCCTGGCCAGATCGAGCGACAGCCCGTGGGCAACGAGCTTTATTTCGTAGCGCTTCCCTTCGTTTGTTTGCATGTATATCGCCCGAGATGTCCGCACCAAGCCGTGACCGCCGGAGCTAGCCCGTGTTTGGGGCAAGATGGATGGCAGCGCAGGCTCTGCGCGCCGCCGAGCTAGATGCCGGGGTTGTCGCTCTGCTCTATGAACGTGACGGTGGTGGACTCCGGAAGCGCCTCCTTCAAGCTCTCCACGGCCTTTGCGAGGGCCTCGTCACCTTTGCACTTGACGTAGAGAGTTGCCTGGAGAAAGTCGCTTCCCACGTCGAGGCGCCTCAAGACGGCGCTCTCGACGTTAGGCGCTAGCAGCTCGGTGATCTTTCGGTAGTCCACTTTCCCGTCGAGGCCGGCGCTGCGCACATCGATATTGACATAGAGGTTATGGTTCTTATCTCTCGCCCAGAACAGCGCCCGACCGGTCATCACCAGCAGTATCACGACGGTGGCGGTCACTGTAGGCGCCGTCTGCCCTGATCCCAGGCCGATGCCGATGCCGATGGAAACGAAGAGGTAGGCAAGCTCCTCGGGCTCCTTGATGGGGGTCCGAAATCGCACGATGGACAGTGCGCCAACGAGTCCCAGCGAGAGAGCGATCGACGACTTTACGACCGAAATTATCAAGATGATCGTAAGGGTGATTATAGGTATAGCGTACGCGACCCGGGAGCGGTTCGAGAAGGTGCGCCCCAGTTTCATGTAGTGCGAGGCTAGAACGAAAGACAGCCCGGTGCCCAGGATCAGGGCGATCAGCAGGTCCCGAACGCCGACCGGCAGGATATCGGAGGTGAAAGTAGGCATATTTCTATCGTTGGACCGTCATGGCATTCCTCGAATTGGCCAGGCGGTGACACATGGACACGGTCGTGTTGTCGAGGCCGCCTTGTCGATGCACAACACATTATGGCATACCTGTCCATTGATGTTGCAAGCGGACTAGCGTGGTATGAGAGGCCAGAACCTCGGGACGGAGACTGGGGCAAAGGGTAATACTAGACTGTATGGACCACATATCACAGAGGTGAACGGCATGCCGGCTCATCGCCCGAGCATTTGTTGGGCGCGTTGATACTTGCTTTGGTCTGCGGCGCTGACGGTGACGTCCAGCCACTCCAACGCACCCGTGATTATGCGCCGAATCCGCAGTTGGTCGTTCAGGAACGCATCCCGGGCCAGCCTGGCGCCGGGATCGTCCTCCTCGTCGATCAGTTCGTCAATCCTCGTTGAAGTATTGCGCTCGAACTCGATTTCAAGCTCGACGAAGCTCCCGATGGCGACCGGCCGCTGAGTCTTCCGATACGACGAGAGCTCCAGGAAATCGAGGTATCCCGGGCCCTCGTAGACGTCGGTGCGGTCGATAGATATGATGAAGGCCTGGTCGGGATTGGGACCGCTCCCGTAGCTCGTTGGCAGGTTCAAGTGCATCCGCGTCCGGGACGAGATCAATACGAGGGCCACGTCGAGGCGCAGATCGCCCTCTAGCCCATTCTCCCGGAGCGAGCGCGCAAGAAGCTCTCCAGCCGTCGTGACCATGTCCTGATAGCGGCCCGTTTGCGCCACGGGAAGGTAGTCTTCTGGTGGCCACGGAGGTGGAGGAGACGGATTGTCCGGCGAGAACGGGCTAGACTCGACCCGGAACTCGAACCGGGCCTCGTTTACTGTACTGAACCCATTTCCGAGCTCCCTTCGATCCGTTTTAGCCTGGACCTCGAATCGGTAGGGGAAGCTGCGGCGGACCGATCCACTCGCCTCATGGTCGCGGAGCTGCTGGGCGGTCTCGAAGCGGTAGCGCAACCGGTAGGCGATCGCAAGGTCGAAAAGGAGCGAGTCGCCGGTGTCCAGATAGAGGTCGCGCATTACCAGCGGCGTCGGGTCGCGAGTTATCTCGTACCGGCGGCCGACCACCTTGGGCGCCGCCCATTCGGGGCTGGCCAGGTCCTCATCTATCGCGTTGTATACCGTCTGCTGGAGGGACCTTAAATCCTTGTCGGCGAGCGTCTCGGCAGTCGACTGTGCGTCCACGTGGAGCTTGAATTCGCGCTCGAGTCGCGCCGGCGTACCCTCCGACGCCGCCCCGGCAAGCTCATCGGTTTGAAAAGTCGGACCTGGCGCTTCAGGAACGAGCACCACAATCAAGCCTGCCACGGCAAGTCCGAGCAGCAATGCCGCGGGAGCGACCACCTTACGTAACTTCAAATCGCCCTCCCGCGCGCGCATCCGAACGAGCCTCGGGCGCCTGCCGGCTGCGCAACGAAACGACTAGACATGTTCGCTTTATCAGGTCGGAGAACTCGGGCACGAGAGTCGCCTGCCACCCTTTCGTGCCTCTCCCGCGGCATACGTCCATTGAAGCGAGTACAACATTGCCCTCGCACCCTAAATCTCCGCCCGTTCAAGGTGTTGGGATCTGTTTTGCGCTCCTCTTAGCAGCCTACCTAGGATCACAACCTTGACAGCAGATGTTAAGCCAGGCATAATTGGCCTGATTATATCGTGTTCCCTTAGAGGAATGTGCAAGGTAGGGTATCGCCCGTCGTCCTAACTCAGGGCTGATTCAGGGCAAGAAACTTTAGGAGGCTGAAAGATATGTGGTCTAAGTTACCGAATGCCCGGCTGTTGATTGCAGTTGTGTTAGGGCTAGCGCTCGTCGCCGTGCTTGCCTGCTCCGCGGATGAAGAAGATGCGGCAAGCCCGACTAGTGCCGCCGCAGCCGCGCCGACTGCGGCAGCGGCCGCACCCACCGCGGCACCGGCCGCGCCGGCAGCAGCCCCCACCGTAGCTCCGACTGCGGCTGCCGACACAGGCGGGATGAAGACAGTCGCGACCGATTTCAAAGGGTCCTTCGTTTGGGATGGAGCGGCCCCTACCACTTACGGCGAATCCCCGATTTTCGCCGAATTGGTTAAGGCCGGCACCCTTCCCCCCGTAGCTGAGAGGCTTCCCGACGAGCCGATGGTCGTCAACGTGGTAGAGCGGATTGGCGACTACGGCGGAACCTGGCGCCGGGCCTTCACAGGTCCAAACGACGGCCAGAACGCCGACCGGCTGATGATGGACGAGAACCTGAAATACGACCTTAACGGCACCACCATCATCCCCAACATTGCCAAAGGTTACGAGGTAAGCGACGACGGTGTTGAGCTGACGTTGTTCCTCCGGAAGGGCATGAAGTGGTCCGACGGAGAGGCTTTCGACGCCAACGACTATGTCTGGTGGTATGAGAACGTCAACCAGAATGAAGATATAAACCCTGGCCGCGACGGCGCCTTGGGTTGGTCCGGCTACTCGGTCACCAACATCCAGAAAATTGACGACCTGACCGTTAAATACACACTGACCGAGCCGGGCGTGGGCTTCTTGGAGCATATGGCCACATACAAGATTGGCGGGTTTACGCTCCATGGGCGACTTGCTGATGGCGACTACGGACCTGTCCACTACCTGGAGCAGTTCCACAGAGATTTCGCGACGGACAAGGCCGCATACGATAAGGAGGTCGCAGACGCCGGCTTCGAGAGCTGGTCCCTGTACTTCAAGGATCAGAGCAATCCTCTGCGCAACACGGAGGTTCCCGTAGTCTCGCCGTGGAAGATGACCAGCCCCATCACCGCCCAGATCTACGAGTGGGAACGAAACCCCTACTACTGGGCCGTGGACCCCGCGGGCAACCAGTTGCCCTACATCGACAAGATTTCTATGATACTCACGGGCGACAAGGAGGTCCTGAACCTCAAGGCTATCGCGGGCGAGATCGACTTCCAGCATCGGCACATCGACATGAACAAGGTGCCGGTTATTCTTGAGAATGCTGACAAGTGCGAATGCAAGGTCCAGTTCTGGCCCTCGCCTCACGGAGCACAGGCTGGACTGACCGTCAACCTCAGCTACGGGCTGGGTGCCGTGGAGTACGAGGTAGACGCAGAGGTCCAGAAGTGGCTCTTCAACAAAGACTTCCGGATCGCCCTGTCCCTCTCCGTCGACCGCCAGAGGGTGAACGAGGTAGTCTTCCTGGGGCTGGGGACGAACATGCAGATGGCCTTCATCAAGGGCCATCCCTTCTACCCGGGTGACGAGTACGCGCTAAAGTACGTCAAGCAGGACGTCGCCGAGGCGAACGCCATTCTTGACAAGATAGGCCTTACCGAAAAAGACGGGGACGGCTTCCGTCTCCGGACCGACGGCTCAGGCGAGGCGCTGGTGTTCGAGTTGTCCTACATAGCGGAGTACTTTGTCGACTACGAGTCAATCGCGGAGCTGAGTCAACTCGACTTCAACGATATCGGCATCAAGACCTTCCTCAAGGCCGAGGACGTGAAGCTCTACGCCGACCGGCGCGCGGCCAACGACCACCAGCTGATGGCCGGCGGCGCGGGGGACCAGCGCTATCCGAGTAACCTCGACCAGTGGACCGCCCAAGGACAGGCATTCATGAACTGGTACCAGGGCGGCGGCGGGACCTATAGCGGCAAGAACATTGGTGTGAAGCCTACCGATCCGGCTATCCTGCGGCTGGCGGAGTTGACCGACGCCGCCAAGAACCTGGACTATGGCGGCCGCGGGGCGATCTACCAGGAGATCCAGGAGATCAATATAGATAACCAGTACGTGATCGGCTACGTCGGCGCGACGCCGGCGTTCAACGGCGTCATCGTCATGAAGAACTACTTCAAGAACGTGCCTCTGGTGGCCCCCAACCAGTCGCCGCTTCAGAACCCCGGCATTGCCCGGACGATCCAATTCTTCATTGAGGGTGGCAAGAACGACTCCGAGTAGGCATCCAACTTGCTAGATCGGCAAGCATAGTTAGCAGACCAGCGCCCCGACGCGAGTCGGGGCGCTGGTTAAGTGTTTCACGGTCGAATATGCCAGGGCGAACATGAGATCCGAGTTGAACTCAGAGCAACCTTTGTTCTGGCCCCCAGACATTCCACCCAGTTGTTGGATCCGTGCGGGCCGAAACTACGAAACTGGGCTGTGTAGGCGAAAGTCAAGTGCGGTGCTTAAGGTTTCCAGATACGACGGGCAGTTTGCAACGTCCAAAGGGATCGCGTAATTTGACCGCAAACGCCCGCGTAGAGATGTTCACGTAGTGGACCGGATGCAATGTTAAGCTACATAATACGCCGCACGTTGCTGGCCCTCCTGACCATATGGGCACTCTCCCTAATCTCTTTTGTCGTCATCCAACTGCCGCCTGGAGACTTCGTGGACACATACATTCTGGAGCTCACGGGCGGAAGCTGGGCGACCGGTGGCGGCGCCGCCCTTGGGCCTGAGTTTGAAGCGGCTCTGCGGAAGCAGTTTGGCCTGGACCAGCCCATATATGTCCAGTACTCCAAGTGGGCCTGGAAGATGGTC
>CAZJDV010000008.1:0-14042 GCA_964544865.1 uncultured Dehalococcoidia bacterium
ACCTTGAACACGAAGTGGCCGGGGAACAGGTAGTAGTACTCCGAGAAGCCGCCGTTGCAGTAGGGGAACTCCTCGATCGACGCCCGGAACCGGAACCGGTCCGGGCAGTGGTTCAGCTCGCCGCGGAGGCAGTTGTAACAACGTCGGCACGGGAAGAAGTATGCGAACACCACGCGGTCGCCCTCCTTCAGCGTCCGGCCCATGGAGTCGGTGGATATGTCGTGGGCCAGAGTGTCGACTACCCCGGCCATCTCGTGGCCGAGTATCACCGGGCCCTGCCTGCCCGCCATGATGGGCTCGACCTCGCCCCGCCAAAAATGCAGGTCCGATCCACAGATCCCGCCGCTGACGACCTTTATTCGTATGCCGCCGGCCTCGACGGGCACCGGCGGCAGCTCGGTCATCTCGAAATGGTATGGCTCCACGAATATCGCTGCTTTTCCCATGACCATGTCACACCTCCTCCAGCGTCACGGTTTCCCCGATTCGCCGCCTCGACTTTACCATCTCGATGGTACGACGGCAACCTGGCCGACATTCCGTACGGATAACCCGGCGCCGTCCGCGTGGCCGCCGTCCGCCCGATGGGATATAGTATAGGGGAAATCGTCGGACAAATTATCGAACGGAAGCGACATACAGATGACCCAGAGAGTAGGCATCCTCGGCTCGGACAACAGCCATGCGGAGCGGTTCCCCGAGCTCCTGAACCTCGAGGACCACCCCTCCTACTGGCCCGAGAGCGGCGCGCGCGTCCACTCGATCTGGGGAGTGGATCCCGGGCGCACCAGGGAGGTCGCCACCAACGGGAGAATCCCAGTGGTGGCCTCCAGCCCGGAGGAGGTCGTCGAGCAGTGTGACATGGTGTTCGTGGTCGCCCGCCACGGGGGACTGCATCTCGATCATGCCAGGCCGGTTATCGCGGCGCGCAAGCCGCTATTCGTCGACAAGCCGTTTACGCATACCCCCGACCAGGCTAGGGAGCTGATCTCCCTAGTGGAGGAGTCCGGCATACCAATGACCTCTTTCTCGACGCTCCGCTACGGCAGCGATGCGCGGGCGTATGGTGAGGGGCTCGAAAAGGCCCGCCCGGTACGGTATGCCGCGTACATCGGGCCCGCCGCCCGCAAGAACGAGTACGGCGGCATCGTGTTCTACGCCATACACGCCGTCGAGTTGATGATCAACTTCCACGGCGTCGACGTGGTCTCGGTGAACGCCGTCGAGGGCGTTTCCGGCGCCGGCAAGTCCAACGTTAATGCGACCTGTATCTTCGGCGACGGCACCCTGGTGTCCCTTGGTCTGATTGGGGACGGCGCCTACGTGTTCTACATGATGGCGGTCGGCCAGGACGGGATAGTCGAGGTACCGGGCACGGCGCGCAACTATGCGGCGGACGCCGCGTCGCGGGCACGGGTAGAGGGCGGGGGCGCCCAGATCCCCCGGAGCGCGGCAGCCGCGCCCAAGGCGGACCACTACGAAAAAGGCGTGCGGAACATATTGCCGGTACTCCGTGGCGAAAAGCCCAGCGACGTCACCCACGAGCAGATACTGCGGGCCATCCAGGTATGCTCGGCCATCGAGGAGAGCCTGATTCGGCGCGCGCCGGTAGACCCACGGACGCTGTAGAAGCCAGAACAGGATCCACCTCGGTATTCACAGAGATCACGGAGAACGAATGACGGCGGATAACCCCGCCAACGAGCTGGACCGGGAGATCTTCCGGAGCGAGCTGGACGGCTTCGTGCCGGACAATATCCTGGACGCCCACGCCCACCTCTGGTCGCGCTCGGCCCGGAGCCCGACCATCCCCAAGGGCTTCGAGCAGTTCGAAAAAGAGATCACACTGGAGGTCTGGCGACGGCGGATGGACGAGCTGCTGCCTGGCCGCCGCCAGGGCGGGCTGATGATCCCGCTTGCTTTCGGCGCCACGGAGGAAGTGGCGCAGGAGCAAGACGAGTTCGCCTCCCGCCAGGCCCTGTCGGACCCTTGGTGCCGCCCCAGCATGTTTATCTCGCCCCGGATGGACCCGGACTACGTGCGCCAGGAGGCCCGGAGGCTGAAGGTCGCCGGCTTCAAGTGCTACCACACGGAGAGCCCCAGGCGACCGACGTGGGACTCGGATATCTCTGAGTTCCTGCCGGAGGAGTTGGTGCGCATCGCCGGCGAAGAGGGGCTGGCCATCACGCTGCACATGGTGAAAGCGCGGTCCGTGGCCGATCCCTCCAACCAGTACTGGATCAGGAAGTACTGCGAGAAATACCCCGACATGAAGCTGATCCTGGCCCACGCCGCCCGCAGCTTCAATCCCCGTTTTGCGGCCGAGGGGATGGAGTCGCTCCGGGGCCTGCAAAACCTGTGGTGCGATACGTCCGCGGTCGCCGAGGCGGGCGCGTACGAGACGATCATCGAGGTGCTAGGACACGAGCGGCTGCTGTGGGGCAGCGACTTCCCCATCGGCAACACCCGCGGCAGGTATGTGGCCGTTGGCGATAGCTGGGTCTGGATTGATGGCGAGAACGTCGGAAGGCCGGGATACGCCGGGGACGGCGGCAGTGTGTTCACGTTCAACGGGCTGGAGTCGCTTCGGGCCCTGAAACGGGCCGCCCGGCACCGCGGACTCAGCGACAGCCAGGTCGAGGACATCTTCTTCGGCAACCTTGCGGGCATCCTGGGGATCGAGGGTTAGGTCTGCCGCGGCCTTTCCGGCCCAATAGTCGGGGCATGGGAGCATCGGGCATGACGCAACAACGAGACGTGCTGGTAATAGGCGCCGGGGTGATCGGCGTCTGCTCCGCGTACTACCTGCAGAAGGCGGGGCGGCGGGTCACCATCGTGGAGCGCGACGAGGTATGCAGCGGCAGCTCTTACGGCAACGCCGGCTGGATCGTTCCCAGCCACAGCGTCCCGCTGGCCGCGCCCGGAGCGGTCTTGAAGGGTCTCAGGTGGATGTTCAACCCCGAGAGCCCCTTTTACATCAAGCCCCGTCTCGACCTCGACCTGCTCAAGTGGCTCCTGCGATTTCGGGCTGCCGCAAACGAGCGCGCGGTCCGCAGGTCGTTGCCAGTGCTCTGCGGGCTGAGCAACGCGAGCCTGGCACTCTACCAGAAGCTGGTGGTGGACGAAGCACTGGACTGCCACTACGAGCAGACCGGTCTCATGGGGCTGTACAAGACCGATCGCGGCTACGAGGTGGGCATTGAGGAGGCCCGTGTACTTGAGGAGTTCGGCATCCCCACGCGCGTCCTCTCGTCCTCGGAGGTCGTCGAGATGGCGCCCGCCGTCCGTTCCGACCTCGCCGGCGGGATCTTTTTCGATGACGACGCCCATCTCAAACCCGACGATTTCGTCAACGGCCTCGCGTCGCGGTTCCAGGAGCAGGGGGGAGAGATACTGACAGGAACCAAGGTGCGGGGGTTCGAGCTCGCCGGCAGGCGAATCGAGTCCGTCGAGACCAGCCGGGGCGGATTCCACCCGGATAAGGTCGTTCTGGCGGCGGGTGCGTGGTCTCCGGGGGTGGCCCGCGACCTGAAGCTCAAGCTGCCGGTCCAGCCGGCAAAGGGATACAGTATCACCTTCGACGCCCTGGACGGCGTGATCCCGTTCCCGATAATGCTAGCCGAGGCCAGGATGGGCGTGACTCCGCTGGGACCCCGGATGCGGCTGGCAGGAACGCTGGAGCTGTCGGGCATCAACCTGGACATCAAAGATCGAAGGGTCGATGCCCTCCGGCGGGGCCCGGCGCGCTACTTCAATTCCGTCCTCGAGCGGACGAACGAACAGGTCTGGTGCGGGATGAGGCCGCTCTCGCCAGATGGCCTGCCGATCATCGGGGTCCCCGGCGGGGTCTCGAACCTGATCGTCGCGACGGGCCACTCGATGACGGGCGTGACCCAGGGTCCGGCCACCGGCAAGCTCGTGTCGGAGATCGCCACGGGAGAGGCCACGATCATAGACCCAACGCCGGTGAGCCCCCGGCGGTTCGGGTGACGGAGGATAGCCGGCGACGACCAGTCAGCTCTAGAGAACGAAGGGTGCGCAGGAAAGAGTCATACTGTCGTCTCATCCGCAGCTTGTCTCAGCTCCTCGTCGAAGGTGACAAGGGGCAGACCCATGACCCGCGCGATGTGCAGATATGCGGCATCGTAAACGGAGAGGCCCGTCTCAACGGCCACGCTTCGTACTTGTTGGTGGTCAACGTCCATCCCGCGTAAGTCTGTGAGGAATGCGGCGGACAGCACGTCCGCAATATGCTCAATCTGGTCTGGATCTCGCAGTGCTTTTTTCCGGGCGATACCTGTTAGCTCGTACGCAAGGATGGTCGGCACGTACAACTCGTCGCCGCCGAGCAGCACCAGCGCATCCCGACCACGAGACTCCTGAAAGACGACCGCTCCCAGCACCGATGCGTCGGCGTTCTTACCTGGCATCCCGCCCAGCCCTGATGGTCTCCGTGGAGTCGCCCTCGGTCCTCAGGCCTAGGTCTCTTCCCATCTGGTACACGTCGCGTAAGGACAGCCTTCCGCCAGGGACCGCCTCCTCCATGATCGCCAGCATCTCCCCCTGCATCGACCGGTGATTGCGCTTGGCCCTCGTCTTAAGGCGTTCAACCAGCTCGTCGGGCACGTTCTTGATCGACAGGCTCTTCATCCATCCATCTCACTGCGGTTCTGTTCTGGCACCATTGTGACATATAATTGGCGCCACATCAAGGGCGATAGGGAGCAGCCCAGGGCGTTTCGGTTTCGGGTTGCAGTTACAATGATTCTGTGTTTCGACGAGCTCTCCACGAGCGGAACTTAATTTCCGTTCGCCCTGAGCCTATCGAAGGGTCTCACTGGTAAGAGACAACCGAAAGACCCTGGGGAGCAGCAGAGCGCCGATGGCGGGCAGACTGGCTGCCCAGCAGCCGGATTAGAGGGTGCGGGGTCTCACTCCGCGAAGCGGCGGAATACCAGGCAGGCGTTCTGGCCGCCGAACCCGAAGCTGTTGGACAGGACCGTGTCGACTTGCTGCTTGCGGGACACGTTGGGCACGTAGTCCAGGTCGCATCCGGGATCGGGGACCTCGAGGTTTATCGTCGGATGTATCTCGTCCTCGGCAATGGTCTTGATCGCCGCCACGGCCTCCAGTGCCCCCGCGCCGCCCAGGGCATGCCCGATCATCGACTTGGTGGCGCTTATGGGTATGTCGTAGGCCAGCTCGCCGAAGGCGGCCTTGATTCCCAGCGTCTCCGCCAGGTCGTTCTGGGGCGTGGCGGTGCCGTGGGCGTTGATGTAGTCGATCTCGTCAGGGCCGATCCCGGCATCCTCCAGTGCCCAGCGAATGGCCCGCGCGGCGCCGGCACCGTCCTCGTTGGGCTGCACGGGGTGGAAGGCATCCGACGACACGCCCTGTCCGAGGACCTCGGCGATGATGCCGGCGCCGCGATTCAGTGCATGCTCCAGGCTCTCGATGACCAGCAGCGCGGCGCCCTCGGCCGGGACGAAGCCGTCCCTGCGTGCGTCGAAAGGCTTGCTGGCTTTGGCCGGGTCGCCCTCGTACCGGGATAGGGCCCTGATGACATTGAAGCCGCCGAGGCCCAGCTCGCATATGCCGGCCTCGCATCCGCCGCCCAGGACGATTTCCGCCGAGCCGCGCCGGATGACTTCCGCCGCCTCGCCTATTCCCTGGGTCCCGGCGGCGCAGGCCGTGATGATCGTCGAGGTGTAGCCTTTCAGCCCGAAGAGCCGACTGATGTTGGCCGCCGCCATGTTCGGCAGGATCATGGGAATGAAGTATGGGCTCATCCGCATGCCACCCTTTGAGATCAGCACCCTCGCGTTGCGCTCGGTGGTGGGGAACCCGCCGTTGCCGTTGCCCATGACGACGCCCATGCGCTCACTGTCCAGTTTGCCCATGTCCAGCCCGGCGTCCTCGATGGCCAGGGCCGCGGCCGCGACGGCGAGCTGCGAGAAGCGGGCCATTCGGCGCACCTCTTTGGGATGCATGTAACGCACGGGGTCGAAGTCCGTGACCTCGCCCGCGATCTTGCTCGGGAAGTTGCTGGTGTCGGCCAGCGTAAGGGGACCGATGCCCGACTGGCCCTGGACCAGTGCGGCCCAGTACTGGTCGACTGACTCGCCGAGCGGCGTCACCGCGCCCATACCTGTGACGACGGGCCGCCTCCTATGATTGTTCAATGTTCGCCTCACGTTGCTCCCTCTTGCTTCGCCGGTCCGGGTTTTTCATGCTACGCAGACCTTGAAGAGGGCATCTTGATGTTAGGGTATATCTCAGGGCTCATGCCCTGCATCTCCTCGATCACCTCGGCAGCCACGGAGAGCGAGCCAGTGCCCAGGACCAGGTCGCGCTCACTCGCTATTTCGAGAACTCTGCGCGTGGCGGCGCCCACCTCTTCGGGCCCGGACGACACCGCCAGCCCCCGCTCGCGGGCGGCGGCCGCTATTACGTCCGCGGGACCCGACTTCGGGTGGCGGGAGCGGACCGGGAAGACCACCGGATCGAGGCTGGCTATCTGAGCCAGCATACCCTCGGCGCTGTGGCCCCTGGTCGCGCCGAACAAGAGTAATACGCGATCGAACTCGAAGTACTGCCGGACCGCCTCCGCAAGCCGGCGGACAGAGTCCGGATTGTGCGCGCCGTCGACGACAACCTGTTTGCCCCGCCCGGACAGCACCTGCAGCCTGCCCGGCCACTCGACATCGGCAACTCCCTTCACGATGCTCTCTCTCGACACGGCCACCCCTCGATCGATCAGGCTCTCGACGGCCGCGACTGCCGTGGCCGCGTTTTCCTGCTGGTAGTCACCCAGCAGAGGCGTCCACAAGTCATGGGCGCCGGCACTCCCGATCACCTCGAAGGACTGGCCGGTCGTGTCCGCGTGTTTCGTCCTCCATTCTACCTCTTTACCGACCTGGATGAGGGGCGCCTGCCTCTCGGCACATACCCTGGCGAACACGTCCAGTGCTTCGGGCGGCTGCGGAGCGACGATCACGGGCGCGCGTCCCTTGATGATCCCGGCCTTCTCTCCCGCGATGAGCTCCAGCGTATCGCCCAGCACCGACACGTGGTCTAGCATGATGGGTGTGATCACGCACACCTCGGCGCTTACGACGTTGGTGGCATCCAGCCTGCCGCCCAGGCCGACCTCGATCACCTGGAAGCCGGCCCCTATCTGTTTGAAGTGCATAAACGCCATTGCGGTGACGAACTCGAAGAACATGACGGCGCCGTAGCCGCCGTGCTCCTCGACCCACAGGGACGCGGGCCAGACCTGGCCCACCAGGCCCGCGAAATCCTGCCTGCTCACCGGTTCGAGACCCACCCGAATTCGCTCGACGACGCTGTGGAGAGACGGCGAGGTGTATAGTCCAACGGTGTACCCCTGGGCCGTAAGGACAGAGGATATCATCGCCGCCGTGCTGCCCTTGCCCTTGGTGCCTGCGACGTGGACCGTGGGCGTCGCCAAGTGAGGGTCGCCCAGGCGGTCCATCAGCTGGGTCATTCGCTCCAGATGGAACGTGGCGTGGCCCGGGCTGTGGGTGCCACGTTCAAAGTCCGCCAGACTCATGATGCGGTCCACCGCGGCGGCGTAGCCGGACGTGCTCGCTGGGACCGGACCGCGATCGCCCATCCTAGTGGTCCCGTATGCGGACGGGCATAATCCCGAGGTTCATCTTGAGGGCGTCCCGGAGTCGGATCCTGGCCACGTACCTGATGTTGTCCCTGGCGGGGCGGGGCGTGAACGCGAAGTTGTTCTGCACGGAATCAAGCTCCGTTGTGCTGTCAACTCCAAGCAACTTTAGCTGTCCAGGGGTCACGGGCGGCCTGGGCACAAGCGCCTGCATCACGGCGGCCACCGGCCTCATGAGCACCATGGGGACGCGCAACTTGGCGATCCTTGCACCGAGGGTCTCGGCCACGAGGTCGACAATCTGCTCGTAGCTCAAGAATGCGGGCCCACCAGCCTCTATGGTCCTGCCAACCACGTCGTCCCTCTCCAATGCGCCGACCAGGCACATCGCCACGTCCTCGACCGCGATGGGCTGGAACTGCGCCGCGCCGTCTCCGGCGATGGCGACCACCGGGGACAGCTTGACCTGGGCCGCCAGCATGTTGAAGAACTCGTCGCCCTTGCCGAAGGCTACCGAAAAACGCACTATCGCGTGTGGCACCGGGCTGCGCTCCGTTTCCTGCTCCGCCAGCCAGCGGGAATAGAGGTAAGGGATGGACGGACCGGAATCAGCGCCGATGGTGCTGGCGAGGACGAACCGCCCCACCTCCGCCTGCTCGGCGGCCCTCAGGAGATTGCTGGTCCCCTGATAATTCACTTGCTGAAAGGTCGCCCCTTTGTTTTCGCGGATGACCGCGACCAGGTGGATGACGGCGTCGACACCCTCACAGGCGTAGGCCAGGGACCCAGGTACAAGGATATCGCCCTCAACGATATCCACGTCGTGGGCCGAGAGCACCGCCGCCCGGCGCCGGGAGTGGACCAGGGCGCGAACCGAGTGGCCACGCTCAACCAGCGCCTCTACAACCTTCCTCCCGACGAATCCAGTTGCTCCCGTGACCAGTATCATCATCCCTGCCTCGCCTTCCGTCCGGGCGCCGGCTAAATGTTCGTTGCCAGCGGGATACGGCAGACCGAGGGTAGCAAATGGGCTTCCTGGGTGTCAACGGACAGGGGCGGCGGCGGGGACCTTTTGGTTTTCTCTGACCAGCGAGACCCTTCGGCACGCTCAGGGCGAACGGGAATAGAATTCCGCTCGTGGAGAGCTTGTCGAACCACGGAACAATTGTAACGGCAACCCATAACCGAAAGGCCCTGGGCGGCGGCGCAGGGCCGTGTGACTGTCTCCCGCCGGCGATACCCTTCGACAAGCACAGGGCGATCCGGGGGGAGAGCTCCGCTCATGGTGAGCCCGTGCGCAGGCCGGGGATCACTCGTCCGATATGTGATCCGAAGAGGCCCGGCCCTCCTGGTCTGCTTGAGGTCCCCCTCTCCTGTCCTGGTACAGCCGCTTCCAGGTCTGACGGTCGGTCTCCATCAGTACGAAGTCCAGGCCGCCGCGCCTCACCTGCTTCACCTCGCGGAACCCCGATTTGGCGAAGCTTCGGCGCGCCCGGTGGTTCCAGTCAAGCGTGTGGAGATACACGACCTGGAGCGAGGTGGTGATGAAGATGTGGGTGAGCAACGAGTCCACCGCGTCGGTTCCGTAGCCCTTGTCCCAGTATTCTCGCTCTCCGATCATGATGCCCAGCTCGGCGCGGGCGCGTCTGTAGTCTATGTCATAGAACATACAGTTGCCGATGTGCCTGCCGTCGAGGTTGTCGACAGCCAGCCGCTTGGATGTCCGGTTGGAGTAAATCAGCTCCTCCTTCGAAAACTTCAAGAAGTCTTCGAAGGACATCCGGATTGGCCGGGTCGCGTCCAGGCTCGCCAGCTCTTCGTCTGTGCGCCAGGCATAGTCGTCGGGGGCGTCTTCGACGCGCTTCTCCCTGATGACGACCTTATCCCCTCGCGCAACAGCCTGTCCCTCTTGCTCTGGCTTCGATCTACCGCGAAGCCATGGAAAGGCCTTTTTCAAGAACTTCTACCTCATTCTCATACGTCATGACCGTCCGCGCCTCGGCGACGGCAAACCACTGCACCCGGTCGAACTCTTGGTCATGTCGCGACGTGTTCCCGCCGGTCGCGGACATCAGGTAGTACCAGACGGTCTTGTGGCACGTGGCGCCATCACCGGGGCGAACGAACTCGTATTTGGTAGTACCTATGTATTCTACGATCGCCACTTCCAGGCCGGTCTCCTCGCGAACCTCTCGCAAGGCGGTCTGCTCGTGGGTCTCGCCCGGCTCGGGCGTCCCCTTGGGGAGCACCCATATCGCCGGCGAGTCCCTTCCGCAAAGCGCGACCTCGCCACCGTTATCACCGGCCCTGTGCACGACGCCACCGGAGGACTCGATTCGTACTACGCCCCTTTTCGGAATCATCAAGCTCCAGATACGACTGTCTACGGGCCATTCTATGGGCCTAGCTACGAATGCGTCAAGGCTACAGGCGGTGTGGCTCCTTCGAGCATTTCACCCAGACTCTTGTTGTGTTTACCATGTCAAGGGATTCTACGTTGTCGGCTTTGAAGTAGGCGTCTCCATTGAGTTCGAGACCAACGCAAAGGCAGAACGTGAAAAATACAGTGCGCTTGCAGTTCGAGATTCCACAAGATAGGCTCCCGGCGCTTGACGCTCTGGTGGAAGACACCGGCATCAGGACGCGGACAGAGCTGTTCAACGACGCGATGAATTTGCTCAAGAGGGTCGTCAGGCAGCGCAAGAACGGGCGAGCGATCGCGTCCATAGATTACGACTGCAACAGCTTTCGCGAGTTGGTGATGCCGATCCTAGAGGAAATTGAACGGTCCCATACGGACTCCCGTGTGAGCCCCCCTTTGGCCCCACGCGCGTAATCGCCTCATGGCCCCATGCATGAAGCGGGAATCTTGGTAATGGGGGACGAGCGGAGCAACGTCCAATTTCGTGCGGAGACACCTGACGTAATTCAGGTAGACGAATTGGCTGTTCATGAGCACAAGCAATGAATCCTGCTCCGCTATGCGGTCGTCGCCGTCGTCCTTGCGTTGTACAGCGTCACGCTGTTAGGCACGCTCGCACTTCTATATCTTGCCGGACTTGGGCACGTTTCATTCAGCGACAAGATATTGCTGCCCGTTGTCGCAGTTTTCGCAGGTGAGCTTGGAGTGGGGGGCAATACTCATGCAGATTGTAAAGAACCTCTTTTCCAGCTCTTGACTATCACTGGCTTTTCCATAACAATGTAGCGGTAGATAAGCAGATCCAGCGGTCCTTTAAGTCAGTCCCGCGAGGCTGGCAAGGCGCGAAATAGCTACAGGTCTCGGGCCCGTTGGGGCGCGAGCCGAGTTTCGACCTCTTGCCGGCGATTGGCAAGGGGGTTTTTCTTGTCCAGACCAATTCTCGAGCCAAGCGAGATCAGGCGAGCCCTGACCCGCATCGCCCACGAGGTCCTCGAGCGTAACGGGGGCGCCTCGGACCTGGTGCTTGTCGGCGTGCACACACGAGGGGTGCCGCTGGCCAGGCGCCTGTCGAGGCTGATCGAGGGGCTCGAGGGCCACGCCCCGCCCGTGGGGGCGCTGGATATCGGCCTCTACCGCGACGACATCTCCCGGTCGAGGCCGTCGATGCGCCCGACGGACATCCCCACGCCAATCGATGACCGGATCGTCGTGCTGGTGGACGACGTGCTCTTCACGGGCAGGACCATTCGCGCGGCCCTTGACGCCCTCAACGACTTCGGGCGGCCCCGCCAGGTCCAGCTAACCGCGCTTGTGGACCGGGGCCATCGGGAGCTCCCCATAAGACCCGACTACGTGGGCAAGAACGCACCTACTTCTTTGGACGAGAAGGTCCATGTCCTCCTGGAGGAGATCGACGGCTCGGACGAGGTACTGCTCTCCAGAGGGGAGCGGCCGTGACTCAAGCCGGCCCGCTGGAGCATAGCCGGGATTTGCCTCGCGCCGCGCCGCCGCCCCTGCAGGGACGCCGCCACGTGCTGGACCTCGACGATTTTACCCGCCGCGAGATAGAAGAGGTCTTGCAGAACGCCACCGCAATGATGGAGGTGCTGCGACGGGACATCCGAAAGGTCCCGGTCCTTCGCGGCAAGACCATAGTCACGCTGTTCCAGGAGCCCAGCACGCGCACCCGCGTGTCCTTCGAGCAGGCGGGCAAGATACTGAGCGCCGACGTCATAAACGTGTCGGCCAGCGGCAGCAGCTCGGAGAAGGGCGAGTCCCTGCACAACTCGGCCCTGACCCTGCAGGCGATGAACGCCGACATCATCGTGCTGCGCCACCCCCACGCCGGATCTCCCCACTTTCTCTCCCGGCATCTGTCGGCGTCGGTAATCAACGCCGGTGACGGCTCGCACGCCCACCCCACGCAGGCGCTGCTTGACATGTACACCATCCAGAGCCACCTGGGACGAATCGAGGGCCTGAAGGTGGTGATCGTCGGAGACATACTGTACAGCCGCGTCGCCCGGTCCAATCTCTGGGGCCTGACGAAGATGGGCGCGGAGGTCGTGCTGTGCGCGCCGCCCACCCTCATGCCCCTGGACCTGGTCAACGGGTTCCGGGCCGTCGAGGGCCACCCCTTCGCCTCCATCCAGACGGAGGTCAACGTCGAGCGGGCCATGCAGGGCGCCGACGCGGTGATGGCGCTGCGGCTCCAGCGCGAACGTCAGAAGGCCGGGCACCTTCCGACGCTGCGTGAGTACTCGAGGACGTATGGCATCAACCAGAAGCGCCTGGAGCTAGCCAAACCCGAGGTCCTGGTCATGCACCCAGGCCCGATGAACGAGGGCGTCGAGATCGACCCCGAGGTCGCCCACGGTGTACGGTCCGTCATCGAAGAGCAAGTCACCAACGGCATCGCGGTACGAATGGCGCTGCTATACGGGCTGATCACGCAGCCGCACGGCGCGACTTAGCGGCGATCGAGAGCGGCGCCTTACAGTCCGCCGCACGATGTGGAAAGGAATACATGGATCCCATACTCATCAGGGGCGGACGGGTGATCGACCCCGCCCAGGGTATCGATCGGACGGCAGATCTGCTGTTGGCCGAAGGCGTCGTGCGGGGCGTGTACGGGCGGCGGGCGGCGCCGTCCGGCGCCAGGGTCATCGACGCCGAGGGCATGGTCGTATGCCCCGGATTCATCGACCTGCACTGCCACCTGCGGGAGCCCGGCTTCGAGTACAGAGAGACAATCGCCACCGGGACGCTGGCGGCCGCCAGGGGCGGCTTCACCGCCGTCTGCGCCATGCCCAACACGGAACCGGTAATAGATTCGCGGGCTCTCGTCGACTTCGTCCTGCGCAGGGCGCGCGAGGAGGCCTCCGTCCGCGTCATGGTGATCGGCGCGGTGACAAAGGGAAGCAAGGGCACGGGCCTGGTGGAGATGGCGGAGCTTGCCGAGACGGGCGTCGTCGGCTTCAGCGACGACGGCCACCCCGTGGCCGACCCCAACGTCATGCGCCAGGCCCTGAGCTACAGCTCGCCCCTCGGCCTGCCTGTAATCAACCATTGCGAGGCGCCCGAGCTTTCCGCGGGCGGCGCCGCCAACGAGGGGTGGATAGCCACCCGGCTGGGCCTCAAAGGCATCCCGAACGCGGCGGAGGAGGTCATGGTCGCGCGGGACATCTCCCTCGCCCAGACCACTGGGGGGCGGTTGCACATCGCCCACGCGAGCACCGCGGGGACGATGGACCTAGTGCGGCAGGCCAAGGAGAGGGGCTTGAACGTTACCTGCGAGGCGACCCCGCACCACCTGACCCTGAGCGACGAGGCCCTGCTGGGACACGGGTCCAATAGGCGGGCGTTCGCGCCGTTGACCGGGTCCGCGTACGACACCAATGCCAAGGTGGCGCCGCCTCTGAGGGCCCGCGCTGACGTGGATGCCGTGGTCCAGGCGCTGAAGGACGGCGTCGTCGACTTCATTGCGACCGACCACGCGCCCCACAACCAGGTCGAGAAGCTCTGCACCTTCGAGGAGGCGGCCAACGGCATCAGTGTGCTCGAGACCGCGCTGGGGTCGCTCATGTCGCTGGTCCACACCAAAGACCTGCCACTGCCGCTCTTGATCGACAAGCTGACCGCTGGGCCGGCGCGCTTCCTCGGCGTCGAGCTGGGCTCGCTCAAGCCGGGCGCGCCCGCCGACGTGACCATCTTCGACCCGGATGCCGAGTGGGTCGTGGACGCCTCCACTTTCGCCTCCAAGGGCAAAAACACCCCCTTGGACGGCACGTCCCTCAAGGGCCAGGTCGTAACCACGATTGTAGGGGGCGTGGTGAAGTACGAGGAGGCAAACGCTGCAATCGCAGGGTAATCCCGCATCCCTGGTCCTAGAGGACGGCTCGGTTTACAGGGGCCGGGCCTTTGGCGCGGCGGTAGAGGCGTTCGGCGAGGTCGTCTTCAACACCTCCATGACCGGCTACCAGG
>CAZJDV010000008.1:14052-14800 GCA_964544865.1 uncultured Dehalococcoidia bacterium
CGATTGCGAGTCCCGCAGGGTCCAGGTGGCGGGGTTCGTGGTGCGGGAGCATAGCCCGCGCCCCAGCCACGCGCTGAGCACCTCCTCCCTCGACGAGTTCCTTCGCGCCCAGGGAGTGGCCGGTATCTCCGGCGTGGACACCCGCGCCATCACCCGCAGGTTGCGCGCCCGCGGCGTGATGATGGGCACAATCACCACGAACGAGCCGCCCGGGAGGGCGCTTGCCCGTCTCCGGGACCTACCTGGCTACGGCGAAGTCGATTTCGTCGCGCGGGTGAGCACGCCGGAGCCATATGATTGGACCCAGTCCACGCCAGAGACGGGCCCCGTGGAGGCGGGAAGGCGGATCGTCGTGGACGACTTGGGCCTGAAATACAACATCCTGCGGATCCTGCACTCCAGGGGATGCGAGGTCATCGCGATGCCGGCCGGGGCATCGGCCAAGGAGATTCTTGCTCGCAAGCCGGACGGCGTGGTGCTGTCGCCCGGACCGGGGGACCCGGACCTGCTGGACCATGCGATCGGCACGGCCCGCGGGATACTGGGCAGGGTGCCGGTGCTGGGTATATGCCTGGGCAACCAGGTCCTGGCAAGGGCCCTCGGCGGGCGCACGTTCAAGCTGAAGTTCGGGCATCGCGGCGGCAACCACCCGGTCAAAGACCTGCGTACAGGCAGGGTGCACATCACCGCCCAGAACCACGGATACGCGGTGGACGCCGACAGCCTTCCTCCGGAGCTGGAGGTGAGC
>CAZJDV010000008.1:14810-53678 GCA_964544865.1 uncultured Dehalococcoidia bacterium
CCATGTCAACCTGAACGACGGCACCATCGAGGGGCTGCGCCACGCGTCGCTGCCCGCCATGGGCATCCAGTACCACTCGGAGGCGTCCCCCGGCCCGCTGGACAACGAGTACATATTCACGCAGTTCCTGGAGATGGTCGATGATGCGCGAGATTGATGCATACTAGTGGTGCAGAACTTTATTGAGGTGATCTGATGCGGACCACTCTCGATATCGATAGCAGTCTACTCGAAGAGGTCGTGGAGGCCACGGGCGAGAAGAGTAAAAGCAAGGCGGTCAATGAGGCGTTGGAGGAGTACGTGAGGGGAATCGCCTATGACAGGCTCCTGGCCATGGCAGGCACCGTCGAATTCGACTTGGCATGGGGCCTCTGGCGCCAGACCCGCCTGGGAGAACTGAGGAGTTTCGAGTCCGATGAGGACACCAACGTCCAGCCTCGTCCTGGTAGATAGCAGCCTGTGTATTGACTTCCTGTGGTATTCCGCCTCTCCGGGACGCTCTGAACTGGTGGAGCTAATGAAGAGACGGCTGGCCGCCACTACTGGAGTTGTATCCACGGAAGTCTTGCGTGGCGCGCGCTCGCCCGAGCTCTTCGCGCGTCTCGCACGGCTTCTGAATCGTGTCCATTACCTCGACGCCACACAGGCCGTCTGGGAAACGGTGGCGGAACTGGTATTCGCCCTCAAGTCGCGAGGGAAGGCCCTTCCGCTGCCAGACCTTGTCATAGGAGCCGTTGCTCTCCAGCACGGATGCCCGCTATACACCCTCGACCAGGACTTTCCAGCGAATACCGGGCCTCAAGCTGTACGAGCTCGCGCGCTAGATGGCGCCTCTGGGGATGGCGGACACCCTCAAGGCCATCTCCTTCGACAGGGACGGCACGCCGTGGGACTTCGAGGGTGGACCGAAGGGCTCGGCCACGCCGCTGAACGTGGGCATGATGATCGCCATCAGGGACCGGGTTCACGACGAGCTTCGAGGGAAAGTAACGGGCCAGAACACCGACGCCGTCGTGGCCGTGGGGCGCGCCATTTCATTCGTGTCCCCGCCGCCGGCAATGCGGCGGCGCTTGATATCACCGGCATACAGGCACGCCACGACAAGCGGTCGATCCCAGGGCTGTGTGCAGTCTCCCAGGTCCGAAAGGATGGAACTCACTGATGACTATGCCCGCACTCTGGCAAATGAGTTCGCAGATGTGATTAGATTAATTTGAACCTCATATGAATCGTGCTAGAGCAATAGGCCACGTGATCGTCTACGCCAACTCGAAATCCGAGGAGTTGTTCGGCTACCACTACGGCGAGTTGGTCGGCACGCCGGTCACGGCGTTGGATGCGCCCGGGAATGAACGACAGGATGTCGCCGCCGAAATGTTTACGGCTCTGGACCAGAGCGGAGAGTGGCGGGGAGAGGTCCCCCTCGCCCGGAAAGACGGCACATCTTTCTGGTGTGATTCAAGCATTTCGGCCTTCGGGCACGCCGCGCACGGCCGCGTGAGGGTCTCGGTCCACACGGACATCACCGTGCGCAAGGGGATGGAGCGGCAGTTCCAGGACGCCAATGACCGTCTGGAGGCCTGGGTCTCGGAGCGGACCCGGGAGCTGCGATCAGCTATCGACGATCTGTCCAGAGAGATTCTCGAGCGCAAGCTGGCCCAGGAGGCGCTGCGCCAGAGCCAGGTACGCCTTGGCAGCGTAATATCGCAAGCGCCGGTAATCCTGTGGGCGATCGGCGCCAGCGGGGTATTCACCCTCTCCGAGGGCAGGGGCCTCGAGTCGCTCGGGTTCGAGCTGGGAGAGCTGGTGGGCAGGTCCGTCTTCGAGGTACATCCGGGCGCCGGTTCTCGCGCCGGACGGCTCCGTCATGGGTGTGATCGGCGTATCCACAGTGGTCACGGAGCGCGAGCAGGCGGAGCGGAAGCTGGCCACTTCTCAGGCGCGTTTCGCCGAGATCTCGATCGACCGCACTCAACGAATCACTATGTTTAACACAGGCGCCGAGCATATCTTCGGCTATGCGGCGCGAGAGGTGTTGGGCCGGCCCCTGGAGATCCTCCTTCCCGAGCGCCATAGAAACACCCATCGTAAGCACATCGCCGACTTCGAGGCCGACTCGAACCGCCTCCGGGCCATGGGCACACACCGTCAGGAGATCTTCGGCCTGCGGAAAGACGGCCGCGAGTTCCCCGCCGAGGCCTCGATATCGAAGCTGGAGCAAGATGGCGAATTCCTTCTCACAGCCCTGCTCGCGGACGTCACGGAGCGCACGGCTGCCGAGCGAGCGCTGCAAGACAGCAATCGCCGCCTGGAGGAGACGCTCGCCGAGCTGCGGGCGACCCGCGATCAGATCGTCCAGCAAGTGCGGCGGCTGAAAGCTCTGGGCACTATGGCCAGCGGGATCGCCCACGACTTCAACAACATGCTGCTTCCGATAGTCGCATTCGCCAATCTGCTCCTCGCCAAGGACAAGATCCTGGAGGATCGCGATCGGACCCGGCAATACCTCGGCATGATCAGGATCGCGGGCATCGACGCCGCCGACGTCGTGGGCCGACAAAGGGAGTTCTACCGGGGCCACGACGCGCCGGAGACCTTCAGCCTGGGCGATCTACCCTTGCTGGTCAAGAATGTCGTGGCCCTGACGCGGCCGAAGTGGTGGGACCAGGCCCAGGCAACGGGCGTCGACATCGGCATCCGGATCGCGATGGGCGGGCCGAAGTTCGTCCCCGCCGATGAGTCCGGGCTGCGCAGCCTCCTGACGGACCTGGTTTTCAACGCCGTGGACGCCATGCCCGGCGGAGGGAAGATCACCATCCAGAGCCGCCTGGATGGCTGCCGCTTGGTCCTCGAGATCGGCGACACGGGCATCGACATGTCGGAGGAGACCCGGCGGCGGTGCCCGGACCCCTTTTTCACCACCAAGGGCGACCAGGGGGCCGGCCACGGGCTGGCGATCGTCCACGGCATCGTGCAGCGCCACGCCGGCTCTATCGACATCGCCAGCGAATCCGGAAAGGGGACCGCCGTCTCCATACGCCTGCCTGCGCCGGAGCAGGCCGCCAGTGCTCCGATAGTTGGCGGGCAGGGCCCACATGTGGCGGCCGCGCTTCGCATCCTTTTGGTAAACGACGATCCCAGCGCCCTTGTGGCCGTGTGCGAACTCCTGGAGCCGGATGACAATACCGTCGTTACGGCCTCGTCAGGCAGTGGCGCGCTAGACAGGTTTGTTCCGGGAAACACGGAGGTCGTAATGACCGACCGCGCGATGCCCGACGTGAACGGCGACAAGCTGGCTAACGCCATCAAACTCGCGGCGCCGGCCACTCCGGTCATAATGCTTACAGGATTCGGGGACATGATGGAGGCCGACGACGAACGTTCGGAGAACGTCGATCTGATACTCAGGAAGCCCGTGGCGCTGCTCTTGTTGAGAAAGGCGCTGGTTGAGGTGACCGCACAATGACCCAGGGCGTGATACCGGCGAGGGACACCTTCCACGGGCCACGAAAGGTCCTCGTCATCGGCAGCGGCCCCATCGTCATCGGACAGGCTGCGGAGTTCGACTACGCCGGCACCCAGGCATGCAAGGCCCTGCGGGAAGAGGGCGTCACCACCGTGCTGGTCAACTCGAACCCTGCCACGATCATGACGGACGAAGGCATCGCCGACGTCGTCTACATCGAGCCGCTGACCGTCGAGGTCGTCACGCGGATCATTGAGGCAGAGCGGCCCGACGGCATCCTGCCCACGCTGGGCGGCCAGACAGGGCTGAACCTGGCCGTGGACCTGGCCGACGCGGGCGTCCTGGACAAATACGGCGTGCGCCTACTCGGAACGGCGCTGACCGCCATCCGGAGCGCCGAGGACCGGGACCTGTTTCGCCGGCTGCTCCTGGACATCTCGGAGCCCGTACCTCCCAGCGCCACCGTCGATTCTCTGGAGACCGCGATCGCAGAGGCCGGGCACCTGGGGCTGCCCCTTGTGGTCCGCCCGGCCTACACTCTCGGCGGCACGGGGGGCGGCATCGCCACGACTTGGCCGGAGCTCGAGGCCATAGCCGCCAGCGGGCTGGCGGCCAGCCCGATCCGCCAGGTGCTCCTGGAGAAATCCCTGGTGGGCTGGAAGGAGGTCGAGTACGAGGTAATGCGGGACGCGGCGGACAACTGCATCACCGTGTGCAACATGGAGAACATCGACCCCATGGGCGTGCACACTGGCGACAGCATCGTCGTTGCGCCCAGCCAGACGCTTTCGGACAAAGAGTACCAGATGCTCCGCAGCGCCAGCCTCAGCATCATCAGGGCGTTGCGCATCGAGGGCGGCTGCAACGTCCAGTTCGCCCTGGAGCCGGGCGGCGTCGTCGGGGCCACGCTCCCTGGCGGAGGGCGCGCCGAGAGCCCGTACTACGTGATCGAGGTAAACCCCAGGGTGAGCCGGAGCTCCGCCCTCGCCAGCAAGGCGACCGGGTATCCCATCGCCCGCGTGGCGGCGAAGATAGCCGTGGGCAGGCGGCTGGACGAGATCCCGAATGCCGTCACACAAGAAACCATGGCCGCCTTTGAGCCCGCGCTAGACTACTGCGTGGTCAAGATACCCCGCTGGCCTTTCGATAAGTTCCCCGCGGGCGACCGCCGGATCGGAACCCAGATGAAAGCCACCGGCGAGGTGATGGCGATAGACCGCTCCTTCGAGGCGGCCTTCCAAAAGGCGGTGCGGTCCCTGGAGATCACCAACCACTCCACGTTATGGGAAGACCCGGATTGGACGAGTGACACGGAGTCACTTGTGGACAGGCTGCCCCTGTACGCAAACGACGAGCGGCTGTGGGCCCTCCTGGCCGCCCTGCGGCGGGGCGTCACGCCCGAGCATCTGTCGGAGGTGACCGGCATCGACCCCTGGTTCACCCGGGCATTCCAGAATATCGCGTCAATGGAGCACAGCCTCTTGTCGGAGACGCTGACGCCCGAACGGCTCTGGGAGGCCAAGAGGCTTGGCTTCTCCGACGACAAGATCGGCATCCTCTCGGACAGGACCGGCGAGGAGGTCCGTCGGCTGCGCCAGGGCAGGGACATCCGGCCCGTGTTCAAAATGGTGGACACCTGCGCGGCGGAATTCGAGGCCCAGACGCCCTACTTCTACAGCACATACGAGCAGGAGAACGAGGCCGAGCCTTTGGCTGAGGAAAAAGCCGTGGTCGTGGGCAGCGGCCCGATACGGATCGGGCAGGGCATCGAGTTCGACTACTGTTCGGTCCACGCCGCCTGGGCGCTGCAGGAACGGGGCATTAGGAGCGTCATGGTCAACTCCAATCCGGAGACCGTCTCAACGGACTTCGATACCAGCGACCGGTTGTATTTCGAGCCACTGGACGAGGAGAGCGTCCGGGACATCATCGAAAACGAGACTGTCGCGTTCGGCGAGGCGCGCACACCCCCATCGGCCGTCGTCCAGTTCGGAGGGCAGACGGCGATAAATCTATCGCAGTCGCTGGACGCAACCGGGCTGCCGATTCTCGGCTCCACGGCCGAGTCCATCGATACCGCCTCGGACCGCCACCTGTTCGAGGAGTTCCTGGCCAGGGAGGGGATCCCAAACCCGCCCGGCGCGGCCGTGACGGACCTGGAACAGGCGAGAAGAGTCGCCGAGGCCATCGGATACCCCGTCCTAGTCCGCCCCAGCTACGTTCTAGGGGGCAGGGCGATGGAGATCGTCCAGAACTCCCAGGAGTTGGCCAAGTACATGGCCGAGGCGCTGTCAGCCGGCGAGGGACGCCGGGTGCTAATCGACAAGTACTTCGAGGGGCGGGAGGTTGAGGTGGACGCCGTCTGCGACGGGGAGTCGGTCCTGATTCCCGGCATCATGGAGCACGTCGAGAGAGCGGGGGTCCACAGCGGGGACTCCATGGCTATATATCCGGGCCTGACGCTCACCGAAGCCGAGGTCGACACCATTGTGGACTACACCACCCGCATCGGCCTGTCGCTCCAGGTGCGGGGCCTCATGAACATCCAGTACGTGGTCCTCGGAGGGTCCGCCTACCGGAGTCCGGGAGCACCCAACGGGAACGCGAGCGTCGCCAGGTCCGAGGTGTTCGTCCTCGAGGTCAATCCGAGGTCAAGCCGGACCATCCCGTTCATCTCCAAAGTAACGGGCGTGCCCATGGTCAAGCTCGCGGTCAACGCCATGCTGGGCAGGACCCTGAAAGAGCAGGGCTACAAGGGCGGCCTGTGGACGAAACAGAAGCTGGTTGCGGTAAAGGCGCCCGTGTTCTCGATGTCAAAGCTGGTGGGCGTGGACACGTACTTGGGGCCGGAGATGAAATCCACGGGCGAAGTGATGGGGATCGACTACGAGTTCAGGCCCGCCCTGGCCAAGGCGCTCATGGCGGCCGGGCTGATGCTACCGCGCCGAGGTTCCATCCTGCTGAGCCTGTCCGACCGTACGAAGGCCGATTCGGTCTCGATGATAGAGGAGTTGGCGGAGGCGGGTTACGACCTGTACGCCACACCGGGCACAGCCGCGATGATAAGAAATATGGGCATAACTGTCGCCGAAGTCCCATATCTCCAGAGTGAGCAACATCCCGACGTGGTGGACGTCATCGTGGACGGTACGGTCGACGCCGTGGTGAACACGGTTACGGGCGACATGGCCACGCTGCAGGACGGGTTCGAGATCAGGCGCGCCGCGGTCGAGCAGCGCATCCCGTGCTTCACGTCCCTGGACACGGCCCGCGCCGCGGTGGAGAGCCTGGCCAGCGGCGACACCGGATACAACGTCAAGCCGCTGCCGGTGTACAGGGAGGGGCGGTAGCGGCCGGCTCCCCTACGCCCAGCGGTTGCGGAGCGCCATCGTTAGCGCCACGAACAGCGCCGGCGCGAGCACCGCCATCCAGTGCACGGCACGGCCGAACAGCGGGTTGGCCGTCGCGCTGATCGCCATGCCCACACCCGCCACCGCGACGCTGAAGAGAATCGAGGCCGTCCAGCCTCTCTTGGCCGCGGTGTCGGCCTTCCCGCGTTCGGGTCCCTTGCCGTCTCTCGAGCTACTCCACATATCCATTCTCCCTGGTATTCATCGATAGCGGCCCGACGCGGCCACCGCCGCGGCTTTACGTGGTCTTTGATGCCGCATTTCTCATGGCGATGCCCGGCGCATGGCCAACGCGGTTGACCGGGCAATCCGGCGCTGCTACACTCGGCCCCGCCTGGGGCGCGACACCCACCCATTCGGCCGGCGGCCATGCGAAAGGAGCAGGAGCTGTGGAACCACTGCGCGGCGGATGGAGTGTCGCGGATGGGCGGCCGGTCCCCGCCTCAGGGTACGAGATCAAGTTCGGCCACGGCCTGCTGCACCGGGAGAGTTCTAGCTGGCCACGCTATGTCGCCGTAACCACCCCCAGCGCCTACGCGGCGGCGCTCCCCTTCCTGGCCCGCGATCCCGAAGCCGTGGGCTACGTGGCGCGGCTGGACTGGGCGCATCTGGACCAGGTCACGGAATCTCTGCCCAGCGATGCCGAGTTGGTGGTCGGGCTCGGCGGCGGCATGGCGATCGACGCGTCAAAATACGTCGCCCTCAGGAAAGGACTCCCGCTGGTGCTGGCGCCCACCCTGGTCTCGACCGGCGCGATCATCCACGGCAACGTGGCCCGGTGGGAGGGCCGGCGGATCATCGGCGGCAAGGACACCTGGCCGTGGAAGGACTTCGGCGCAATCCTCGTGGACTACGACGTGGTCCTGGAGGCCCCGGACCATCTGAACACGGCCGGCCTGGGGGACGTGCTCTGCGGGTTCTCGGGCATCGCGGAGTGGACGCACAACGCCCGGCTGGGCATCGGAGAGGCCTTCAGCAAGCCCGCGGTCGCAGCCACAGCGGAGCATCACAACCATATCGTCACCCAGTTCCCCAAGACCTTCTCCCGAAAGGGGGCGCTGACCCCTGAGAGCGTCCGGTTCATCATGACGGCGATCCAGGAGCGCGACGCCAAATCGCTCAGACATCCCGCGGCGGTAGGAGCGGACCACACACTGTGGATGGCGATGGAAGAGGTCAACGACAGGGGATACGTCCACGGCGAGATGGTCGCGCTCGCGGCCGTCATAATCGCCTGGCGCTGCGGCGAGAGCCCGGACACGCTCCCCGGTTGGCTCGATGTATGCCGCGTCAGGCGGCTCCCCAGCGAGATGGGCCTGGAGAAAGCCGAGCTGCGCCGGGGACTGGAGATCGCACCAGCCTATATCTCGGACAGGGCCGCGGATGGGACCGCCCTATCGATTCTCAGCAGGGACCCGATCTCGGGCAAGAGCTTTGACGAGTTATGGGACTTCCTTTCGACGGCCCAAGACCACCAAAACAGATGATCGCACCACGAAATGCCTCCACATGTCTTAGAACTATCCTGGATGTGGCATTGTATATTAGCTAACTCTTAGCACGGCCACAATTCAGCTACACGCTGTATTCCGCGCCGCACCGCCCCGCGTGGGCGATCCCAGCGCTCGATTTGGACCGGATTTGGCCCCATCTTCTCGCCCCGTCTATACAGGCATCGCGTGGTCTCCGTGCGTCCGGCAAGGCGCTCAGAGACATCCGCGAATTGCGGAAGTATTGGGTCGAAATCCAATGAATAGAGGCTTGCAATCCATGTGCATGCCCATGTTAGAATCGCAGTATCTCAACCAGAACGTTCCGAGAGCGTGTGGCCGTGCGCGCCTATGGCATGGGGCGCACGCTCTTGCGCGCGGGTGCACCGGGATTCCTGAATGACTACTCAAAATGCAGGCCCCGTGTGGCAGGCTGCTCTCGGCCAATTGCAGTTGCAGGTCACGCGACCGAGCTACCAGACGTGGCTGAAAGACACCGTGGGGCTTGATCACTCCGATGGCGAGTTCGTCGTCGGCGCGCCCAACGCCTTCGTCGCCGAGATGCTGGACCAGCGAATGTACACGCTCATCTCCCAGACCTTGAACGGAATGGTCGGTAGCAGCGTGCATGTGCGTTTCCAGGTCATCCCGGACTACCCGGCCGCGAACGGAGACCGTGTCCCCGAGTCGCCGCCGGTCCCTCCGGGCCGGGCATCAGCCGATTCCTCCGCAACCCATGACGGCGCCCAGATGAACCCGAAGTACGTCTTCGAGCGATTCATCGTCGGCAAGTCCAACGAGCTCGCCCACGCCGCGGCGCTCGCGGTGTCCGAGAGGCCGGGGCTGACATACAATCCCCTGTTCCTCTACTCCGGCGTGGGGCTAGGAAAGACCCACCTGCTCCACGCGATCGGCCACCGTATCATGACCAAGGGCCTCTCGGTCATTAATGCCACCACCGAGCAGTTCACTAACGAGTACATCAAATCCATCCGTGACGGCAAGACGGAGGAGTTCCGGAGCAGGTACCGCAGCGCGGACGTGCTGCTTCTGGACGATATCCAGTTCATCATCGGCAAGGAGCAGACGCAGGAGGGCTTCTTCCATACGTTCAACGCTCTTCACATGGCCAGCAGGCAGATCGTCATCACCAGCGATAGGCCTGCCGCGGCGCTGACGTTGCTGGAGGATAGGATAAGCTCGCGGCTGGCTGGCGGGCTGGTCGTGGATATACAACCTCCCGACATCGAGACCCGACTCGCAATACTCAATGACAAGGCCAGCGCGAGCGGCCAGTCGTTCCCGGCCGAGGTGTTGCAGTATCTTTCGGAGCGCCTCCACTCCAACATCCGAGAGCTGGAGGGATGCCTCAACCGTCTCGCGGCATATGCCGACCTGGCGTCCAGCGCCATCAGCCTCGAAATGGTGAAACGGGTCATCTCCGACATCCTGAGACCACAGAACTCGCGGCGAGTCTCCGACATGGCGGTGCTCGACGCCGTCAGCGCGTATTTCTCCGTGGACAAGGAGACCCTGCTGGGCCGGCGGCGGGACAAACGAACAGCGCTGGCACGGCAGATCGCCATGTACCTCATGCGCGAGGAGATCGGCCTTCCCCTGGCCGCCATCGGCCGATTCCTCGGCGGGAAAGACCACACCACGGTTCTCCACGCCTGCCAAAAGATCTCGATGCAATTCGATCTCGATGTGCACCTCCGCCGCGACATACTCAACATCCGAGAGGCGCTAAGCACTCCCTGACAGCGCGCGCCTACTGCCCCGTTTTCTGTGGGTAACCCTGCTGTTTCTGTGGATAACCTCATTGGGCTGTGGATAACGTCGGCCCACCGTATTTCTCCACAGCATGCCCACAATCTTCCCACAGGGGCTGGACCAGACATCCACGACAACATTGGCCGCGCAGCGCGACGTAGACGGCTTAGTTCCCCTTATGCACTTCATCCCTGCTATTACTACCTATTATTGTTATACTTCATCCAAATGATCGACCAGGTATCTATTCATATAATCAGTGGGAAAGGCGGTAACGGAGTTGTTAGTGGAAGGCGTGAGAAATATGAGCCGCTTGGTGGTCCGGATGGAGGGGATGGGGGTGATGGGGGAGGTGTCTTTGCCATATGTGATGAGAATACAAATACGCTGCTTGGGTTCAGGTATGCAAGGATATTCCGTGCGGAAAATGGAGGGAGTGGCGCGGGTGGTCGGAAACACGGTAGGAACGGAAAGGACGTGGAGTTCAGAGTCCCTGTAGGAACACAGATCTGGATTGGCGGTGAAGAGCAAGTGCGCCTGGCGGACCTAACGGTTACCGGAGAGAGGGTGGTCGTCGCGGTAGGTGGGAGGGGAGGAAGAGGAAATGCAAGGTTTGCGACGCCTGTTAATCAGTTTCCACTTCTTGCGGAGGAGGGCGATCCGGGCCAGGACTTCGAGGCCCAATTAGAGCTGAAGCTTCTGGCAGATATCGGGATCATAGGCGCGCCGAATGCGGGTAAGTCCAGTCTGCTCATGGCTCTCACGGCAGCCAAGCCCAAGGTTGCCCCCTACCCATTCACCACTATCGAACCTGTGCTTGGAGTGGGGGCGCGCCACAACAAGACCTTTGTGCTGGTCGATATCCCAGGCCTGATAGAGGGCGCTCATGAGGGCGTGGGTCTGGGTGGCGACTTCCTGCGGCACATTGAACGCACGAGGTTGTTGGTGCACGTCATAGATGGGTCGGAGGAGGACCCTGGCGGGCGGTATCATCAGATCAGGCAGGAGATGGGGCTCTTCAATGATAAGCTGTTGGATAAGCCCGAGATCGTCGCGTTCAATAAGATGGATATCGATGGTGTCGGGGAAAGATTCGAGGAGATTCAAGAGGAGCTTCAAGGCAGCGCGGTCGCGTCAGTCTGTATCTCCGCGGCCGCTCGGACTGGCCTTGAGTCGCTCATCAACCATATCACCTCGCTGCTTGACGAAATCCAGGTAAGCGAGGGAGATACAACTGAGGCCGTGCAGCAGGACGACGTCCCGGTTATCAGACCGGCCAGCGACGCACCGCAGGATATCGTGCGGCGAGTCGGGAAGAGGTTTATAGTCAAGTCGCGTGCCGCCAACCGGCTGGCGGCGATGGTCGACGAGAACAACTGGGACGCTAGAATCCAGCTTTATGAGCAGCTCAGGCGGCTGGGTGTAATAGCAGCACTTGAGAAGGCGGGCATCAGATCGGGCCAGGTGTTTCAAGTCGGCGGGTTGGACTGGAAGTGGGAGTAGCGTGAGGCTGGGTGTATTCGGCGGCACGTTCGACCCTATCCACATCGGTCACCTTGTCGCGGCCGAGGGAGCGCGCACGTGCATAGGCCTGGACCGGATAGTGTTTATCCCCGCCGGGCGGCCGTGGTTCAAGGTGGATAGAGATATAACCGCCGGCCACCATCGTCTGAACATGGCCAGGGCCGCAATTGCTGCGGACCCTTACTTCGAGGTCTCAGACGTGGAGCTGGCGAGATCGGGGCCCACTTACACCGCCGACACCCTCGCACAGTTGAAATCAAGCCTCGGCGGCAAGGCGGACCTCTTTCTGATCGTCGGCCTCGACGCCCTGGGCGAGGTGGGCCGCTGGCATGAGCCGCGACGTGTCCTGGATCTGGCTACCGTGGTTGGCGTCACCCGCCCGGGAGCCGAGGAGCTCCCGCGCCAGCCTCTGGAGGGCCTCCGGCCAGGCGCGGCGGACTCGGTGATGGTGGTGAGCGTGCCGCCGGTGGGAATCAGCAGCACGGATATCAGGTGGAGGGTGCGCCGCGGCGTCTCCATCAAGTACCTTGTGCCCGAGGTCGTAGAGACGTACATCCGGACCCACCGCCTGTACGCTAGCGCTGAGGAGACGACGCAGGATGGCTGATACACAGATGTCCGCCGACATCGCCCGGCACGCCCGGTCGATCCTTGAGCTGTCCGAGAGAGTGGGGGCCCTATCGTTCGGCGAGTTCAAGCTCTCATCGGGCATGACCAACAACTACTACTTCGATGGCCGCCTGGTGACGCTGGACCCCGAGGGCGCCTACCTCGTCGCCAGGGCGTTCCTCCCGCTTGTCCACGAGTGCGGGGCGGATTCCGTGGCCGGCCCCGCCCTGGCGGCCGTCCCAATGGTGTCCGCTATCGCGCTGATGAGCCACACCGAGGGCCACCCAGTCAACGCCCTGATCGTCCGCCAGGACGCAAAAGGGCACGGCGCGAAGCGCGCAATCGAGGGGAGTGTCAGGAAGGGCGCCCGGGTGGTGGTGGTGGACGACACGTGCAGCACCGGGGGAAGCCTGTTACACGCCATCGATTCGGTGGAGGCGGCGGGTTGCGAGGTGGTCAGGGTTATCTGTATCCTCGACCGGAGATTGGGAGGCAGCGACACGATAAAGCAGCGGGGCTACGACTTCACCGCCCTCCTGGACGCGAACGAC
Organism: uncultured Dehalococcoidia bacterium; assembly: GCA_964544865.1. Taxonomy (GTDB): domain Bacteria; phylum Chloroflexota; class Dehalococcoidia; order Lucifugimonadales; family CAJWER01; genus CAZJDV01. The sequence continues at coordinate 27,634 of CAZJDV010000008.1, forward strand.
CAAGGCGAGATCGCGCCGTCGGCCGGCTAACGATCCGCATGCCGGTCCGGCCCGCTGCGATTTCCAGAGGAATTTTCGACGATGGGATCATAGAACATGAAACTCGTTTTCGTGCGCCACGCGGAGACTACGGCGAACGCGGAGGGCCGGCTGCAAGGGCACGCCGACTATGAGCTTTCGCCCGCGGGCTGGGCCCAGGTGGCGAGGCTTCACGAGCGTCTTGAGCGGGAGGGCTTCAGGCCCACTCACGCGTACTCCAGCCCTCTCAGGAGGTGCGCCCAGACGGTCGGCGTCCTTGCGGGCTCCTGGCCCGTGGAGGTCAGCTATTGGGACGACCTGAAGGAGTACGATGTCGGCATCGTCTCCGGCATGACCTGGGACGAGATCGCCGCGAGGCATCCGGCCATCGACAGGGAGCTTGAGGAGTCGAGGCAGCTCGCGGGGGTCGAGGGCGCCGAGTCACTGGCCGGCCGACGGGCCCGCGGGCAGCGAGTCGTCGATGCGCTGCTCGGCCGCCACGCCGACGGTGACACGGTGGTGGCCGTCACCCACGGCGGCATCCTCCAACAGATCCTTGCCGCGCTGATGGGCACGGACCGCACGTGGGGCATGTCGATCCACAACACGGCGCGCTACGAATTCGACATCGACCTGGAGCGGTGGAGAATGGACGGCGAGGGCCTGCTGAGCACCGCCTTCTGGCGCATCGAGCGCTTCAACGACGCCTTCCACCTGGACTAGACGCCCCCATCGCCGGCCCGTGTCCGCAACCCGCTCGCTGTGCGGCCGCGATCGACGGCCCCCGGATAGGGCTATCGCCCGATGTGGTCACGGGTCTATAATTCCCGTGACCGAATCCGATGGCGCGGGAGAGAGCGATGGCCGACTACGTTGCATACTACAACGGCGAGTGGATGCCCTACGACGAGGTCAGGATCCACCCTCAGGACCGCGGATTCACCGTGGGCGACGTCGTGTTCGATGTAGAGCGTACCTTTGACGGGAAGAGCTTTCGGATGAAGCAGCACATCGATCGGCTCTACCGCTCCATCAAGTACGTTCGCATCGACCCGGGGCTGACCTCGGATGAGATGATCGGCATCTCGGAGGAGGCGATCAGGCGGAACGAGCATCTCAGGGCCGAAGTTGGGGACTTCCGGATCAACCAGTGGGTGACGCGCGGGATCGCCTCGGCGGAATCCTCGGAGGACCGGGCGACGGTGTGCGTCAACGTCCTTCCCCTCGACTTCACCCGGTACGCGCGGTCCTATGAGAGCGGCCAGCACGGCGTCATCACACAGACGCGAAGCTATCCGCCGGGGGCTCTGGATCCCAAGATCAAACACCACAACCGGATGAACTTCAACCTGGCCGCTCTGGAGGCGAACGACGCGGACCCGGGCGCCTGGGCGCTGTTGATGGACACGGAAGGCAATCTCTCGGAGGGTACCGGTTACAACTACTTCCTCGTGACCGATGGAGTGATTCGCACGGCGACGGACAAGGCGGTCTTGCAGGGTGTCTCGCGAGGGATGGTGTTCGATCTCGCTGACCAGCTTGGCATCCCGTGCGTCGAAGAAGACCTCCAGCCCTACGATCTCTATACCGCGGACGAGGCGTTCTTCGCCTCCACCAGCTATTGCGTGCTGCCGATGACCCGGGCGGACAAGAGGGACATCGGCGACGGCAGGCCGGGCCCGATCACGCTGCAGCTACTGGCGGCCTGGAGCGAGGCGGTCGGCCTGGATATCGTCGACCAGGCGCTGAGGTTCGGCCTGTAGGCCCATCTATCCGGCCGCAGCGATTCCGTAGGAGACCCGTAGCCAGCCAGGCCGGCGCATGACAATGACACAGGACAACAAGCGCAAACGGCTCGCCCTGGTGGGGATCACCACGGCGCTGGTTATCGGCGTGCTGTTCGTGGCGAGGGGCGCCCTGTTCCCGTTCGTGCTCAGCGGCGTGATCGCCTATCTGCTCTACCCCGTCGTGAGGACTCTGGAGTCATGGATGCCGTGGCGGAACCGCTGGCGCATGGCCAGCCGGGTCGCGTCCGTTCTCCTTATATATGTCGTGTCAATCGCCGTGCTCGCCGGAGCACTGGCCATCATCGTCCCTCCCGTATTCAGGCAGTCCACCGAGTTCGTCGACGCCCTTCCGGAGCTATTCGACCGCGCGAGGGCGACCGTCGAGGGGTGGAGCGACGAGTACACCGCCCGGGTGCCGGAGGGCGTGAGGGAGCAGATAGAGAAATCGCTGGAAAGCAGCGGCGCTATCCTCATCGGTGCGTCCCGGGCCGTCCTCACCAGGACGGTTGGGGCCGCGTCCAACGTGCTGACGGCGGTAATCGGCCTCGCCGTGGTGCCATTCATGGTGTTCTACCTGCTGAAGGACCGGGGGGCGTCGGTGGACGGTTTCTACTCGCTCCTGCCGTCGGACGCCCGGCGGCACGCGCGAAACGTCCTGGCGATCGCCAACCAGGTGCTCGGCGCCTACGTCAGGGGCCAGCTCATCCTGGCCTTCGTCGTGGGAATCGTCGTGTTCGTGGGCCTATTCGCGTTGGGAATCAGGTTCTCGGTGCTGCTAGGCTTTGTCGCGGGGGTTTTCGAGCTCGTGCCGGTGATCGGGCCGTTGCTGGGCGCCATCCCCGGTGTGCTGGTGACGCTGGCGACATCGCCGGGCGACCTGGTCTGGGTGGTCCTTCTGTACGCCGGCGTGCAGCTCGTGGAGAACGCGCTCCTGGTCCCGAGAATCCAGGGCAAGGCGGTGGATATCCACCCCGCGATCATCATGGTGGCCCTGGTCCTGGGCAGTGAGGTGGCGGGGCTGTGGGGCGTGGTCGTGGCGGTGCCGCTGGCGGCGGTGGCGAGGGACGTGTTTAAGTACTTCAACCACGAGTGGAGCGCGGACGCCTCCCCATCCGAGGACAGTACGGAAGTGGAAACCGCCCCCGCTCCGGCCACGGAGCCCGAAGGCCCGCCGCCGCAGGGTTAGGCCGGGCGCGCGGCTCCTCGGTAGTGGCGACAGCCCAGACCAGGCGCTCGGCCGGACCTCAACTCCGGTGGGCCGTTCTACAGGTCTGTCGATTCCGCCTCGCGGAGTTCGCCCATCATCTCGATGGAGACAAGTTCAAGGTAGAGCCCTCGGATGAGCACATGCGGCTGCATCAAAGGATTGGCGAATCGAAATCGGTATCGATATCGCCTTCCAGACTTTTCAAGTACAGCCCCTCTTTCCAGATCGCAGAAGCGGTCAAGATGACGGGCGAATGCCGGGATTTCGTACTGACGGCCCATAATCGGTGACATGGGTCTGCGAATGTCACCTGCCGAGAAATAGCCAAGATCATCAACCGGCGCTAGGGCGCACGCAAGCAACACTTCCTCGAAGAGGCTCTCTTGCCGTGGGCTGGATGTCGCGGCGTCATAGCCCACCATGATGCTACGCTGCGCGTGATGCCACGAGAACTGGATGGCTTCGCCAGCATCCTCGATCCGGATGTCCATTTGTCCATCGACCAATGCGGCGCGGCCGGAAGCCAGTCCCAGCAGATGCGTGTAATGCGGGAGCCCGTGCGATAGATAGGTGATAAATTCCGACGCGGAGTCTTCTATTCCCATGCCCAGTTGTGAAAGCCCTTTGTAGAGAATGTCGGCCAGCTCCGGCAGAGACATTCTGGGCATTTGGACCTGCACCAAGCAGTTGTCAATCGACTGATGCTCTTTCAGAAGGCCGTCGACCGTATCGGCCACACCTACAAGCGCAATAGTCACGTTGACGGAATGGTCGGAGAGGGCCTTGATTGTATCGGCCATAAGCCGCGAGACGTTCTCATCCTGTAAGCGATCAAACTCGTCCATGACAAGCAGCAACGAAATCCCGAGGCGCTGCAGGGTATATCTGATGTCCTCAGGGCTCGGTTCTGGAGGGAGCAAGCTGTCGAGAGTATCGTCAGCCATGCGGCTGGGCGCCCCAAAACCAGCCATGGGGATCTGACGCGATAATTGTATCTCTCGCAACGTCTTCTGCCAGAGGCTTGCGAAGGAGTCTGCAGAGTCGCAGTTGACCCGTGATACAACTAGCCCAGTGACGCCGGCCAAGTTCAAGAACTGAGGCAGCACGTTGGCGAGAGAGGTCTTCCCCACACCTCGTTCCCCGAATAGCACCGCGTGCATGCCCCGCTGATTGACGGCGTCGGAGAGCTCCTGCAACTGTTGCTGGCGCCCAGCGAAGAGAGTAGTTTCATTTACGGGTGCAGCAGGACTGAAGACAGTGCCTAGTCTCAGTGCAATCGCGGCTGATTCGCCCTCATTTGGTATCAACCGCCTGGCCATGGCGCCTCTCTACTGTTAACAACTCACCGAGTACTGTTAATACAATGAGGAATGCATATAATAACATAGCGGCTTCATGCAATTGAGAGGAGTATGCCCCATGCTGATGGCTGACTGGCAGCGATTAGGCACTGGAAATAAGGGGCTAGTGATAATTTACGCAACAACGCCCCGGCACTTCGCCCTGTTAGGCACCGTCAATGACACACGAGCCGGTGGCCGGTGGCCAATCCGCGATACATTCCTGCTACGTAGATATTCCTTAGAGGCAGTCTATTCCGTACAAGAGCCCCCGCCTCAACGTGATTGCCCCCTTGCCGCCCCGCGGATAGAATGGTCTGGATATGGACATGACTCAGGAAATGTCGGCCATGGCCAGGGCAGTCCGGTTCGCCGGCGCGCTGAGGGGCCAGAACGCGCTGCTGATCGCGGCCCTAGCCGTCACCCTCGGCCTGGGGCTGGGACTACGCGTCTATGGCCTGGACTGGGACCGAGGGCACTCGTTCACCCCTCACCCTGACGAGCGCGCCATTCTCATGAAGGTCGACGAGCTGTCGGCCCCATCCGTCGGCGAGCTTGGCTCGCTGCTCGACGCCGACCGCAGCCCCCTGAATCCTCGCTGGTTTCCCTACGGCAGCTTTCCGCTCTACCTGCTGAAGGGGGCGAATGGCATGTACTCGCTGTTCACCGGCGCAGAGCTGCGCGACCTGCGAATCCTCGGCCGGGCGATATCCGCCCTCGCCGACGTCGCGACGATGGTGGTCGCGTACCTGCTGGGCGCCCGAATGTTCGGGCGCCGGGAGGGGCTTTTGGCGTCGGCGCTGCTGGCTATGGCGGTGCTGCACATCCAGCTCAGCCACTTCTTCGCCGTCGACACCATCATGGCGATGTGTGCCGCCGCCGCGCTCTATTTCCTCTACGGCGTGGCCGCGGAGGGCAGGCTCCGGTACTCGGTGCTGGCCGGGGTCTTCATCGGGCTGGGTGTCGCGACGAAGGTCAGCCTGGCGCCGATCTTCGTCGCGTTCATCATGGCCCACCTCATGTACGCCTCGGGCGCGATCGGGCGCCGCTCCGGGACCGGCAGGGACGCGACGCAGCGCCTGAGTGCGGCGGTCGTTGGGGCGTTCATTGGGGCGTGGACCTCGCTGCTCGTGTTAGCCGTGGTGCAGCCCTACGCCTTCCTCGACTTCTCCCGCTTCTACGCGGACACCATAGAGCAGTCGGAGATGGTGCGGCGCATCAGGGACTACCCGTATACACGCCAGTACGTCGACACGACCGCGTACCTGTACCAGGTCCGGCAGCTTGCTACCTGGGGGCTCGGGTGGCCCCTCGGCATCGCGGCCTGGGCCGGGCTGCTGTACGCCTCGCTAAGGGGCATGCGCGTGCTGCACGGCTTGGTCTACATCGCCGCGGGCTGGGGTCTCCCGGTGGCCATGCTGTTGTTCTCCAACAGCGCCCCGGCCATTTTCGCGGCCTCCGGAATCGCGTTCGTGGCGCTGGTGGGCACGCTGCCTTTTCGCTCCCAGAGGTCTCGGGGAGCTGTCCTGCTCTTGTCCTGGGTCGTGCCGTATTTTCTGATCATAGGATCATTTCAGGTCAAGTTCATCCGGTATCTCATCCCGATCACGCCCTTCCTGCTGCTGTTCGCCTCCTCGATGCTGTTCGACCTTTGGGACCGGGTGAAAGAGAGAGCGCCCGGGCTCCGGGGATTGCTGGTCGCGGGTCTGGTCCTGCTGCTTGGAAGCATCGCGTTCTACGCCATGTCCTACATGGCGATCTATTCAGAGAACCATACGGCGGCCAGGACCTCACGCTGGATCAACGCCAATGCGCCCATGGGGTCGGTCATCCTCAAGGAGCACTGGGAGGAGGGCATCCCGGGCCTGGGGGGGTATGTGGTCAGGGACCTGCCCCTCTACGACGACGACGGCGAGCGCAAGCTCCAATTGCTCACGAACGAGCTTGAGGGCGCCGATTACATAATGTTCTACAGCAATCGACTATACGGCACCATACCGCGCCTCCCAGAGAGATACCCAATCAGCTCCGAGTACTACCGGCTGCTGTTCTCGGGTGAGCTGGGGTACGAGCTCGTGAACGTCGAGACGTCCTACGCCCGCCTCGCCGGCGTGAGCTTCGTCGAGGACACATTCGGCAGATCCGGACTGCCGGAACCGGACCTGGTCAAGCTTGCGAGCCGGGGCGGGCTGGAGCTGAATCTCGGATTCGCAGACGAGAGCTTTACCGTATACGACCACCCCCTCGGACTGGTCTTCCAGAACGTCGAGCGCTACGCCGCCGGGACTTTTCGGTTCGTGATCGAGCGCGCCCTCGCCGGCCGGCCGGCCTGGGCGAGCGATTCGGAGCGGAAGGTCGGGCTGCTTCTTTCACCGGAGGATCTGGAGGCCCAGCGGCGGGGCGGGACGTGGACGGAGATCGTCCGTCCCGATAGCTGGACTGCTAGATATCCGGTGCTCTCCTGGCTTCTCCTGGTGGAGGGCCTCGCCATTCTGGCGCTGCCAATGACCTTCGCGCTGTTCCGTCCGCTGGCGGACCGCGGCTACTTGTTCTCAAAAATCGTGGGCATCCTGGCCGTGGCGCTAGCCGCCTGGCTGCTGGCCAGCCTTCACTGGGTGACGTTCTCCCGCGGGGGAATCGCGATCGCCACGTTGCTCTTGATTGCCGTATCCGTTGCGGTGGCGAGGGCGCAGCACCGCTCGATCGCCGGCTTCGTCCGCCGGCGCTGGCGGACCATGCTGGTCGGGGAGGCCGTCTTCCTGGCCGCGTTCCTGGGATTCGTACTTGTCCGGATGGCGAACCCCGATCTGTGGCATCCGTACCTGGGCGGCGAGAAGCCCATGAACATGGCATACCTAAACGCGGTCCTGAAGTCGAGCTACATGCCGCCATACGATCCGTGGTTCGGTGGGGGATACCTTAATTACTACTACTGGGGCCAGTTCATCGTCGCCATGTTTGTCAAGTCGACCGGGATCGACCCAGCGGTGGCCTTCAACCTCGCCGTGCCGCTGTTTTTCTCGCTCACGGTGGCCGGCGCATTCAGCATCGTATACAACCTGGCGGAGGGCACCCGCAGCCGCATCGAGAGCCTTGCCGCCAGACCCAGGGTGAGGGGATTCGCCCGTTGGGCCGGATCGCCGGTGATGGCCGGCCTAGCGGGCGCCGCGTTCGTCACGTTGATCGGCAACCTCGATGGGGCTGTGCAAGTGGCCGCTGGTGTCTGGAGGTCCTGGATACGAGATCTGCCCTTCGGCGACTTCGACTTCTGGCGCAGCACCCGTGTGATGCCGCCGGACCCGCCGGGGCACGAGATCACCGAGTTCCCATTCTTCACGTTCCTGTTCGGCGACCTGCACGCCCACCTGATGGCCATCCCGTTCACTCTGTTGGTGCTCGGCCTGGCGCTGGCGTTGGTGCTCGGCGCGGCGCTGGACCGGACGCCGCTGCCCCCCCGCGGCCTGCGCCGCGGCTGGGGACCGGCCGAGCTTGCGAGGCTCGCGGCGCTGGGTGTGGCGGTGGGCGCGCTGAGGCTGATCAATACCTGGGACTATCCGACCTACCTGATCGTGGCGGGGATGGCGGTCTTCCTGGCCGCGTATCTCAGGAACGGCGGCCTGAGTCTGGCGGTGCTGGTGGAGACGGGGCGTAACTCCATGCTCGTCTTCCTCATGGGCTACCTGGCCTTTCTGCCGTACAACCTGAGCTACGAGGCCTTCTTCACCCACCTGGAGGGAACTACGAACCAGACCGTCCTGTGGCAGTTCCTGCTCATCAACGGCCTGTTCGTGTTCATCATCGGCACGTTCTTCATTATCGAGTCGAGGGGTTGGCTGCTGCCGCTTTGGCGTAGCCTCCAGGCTAGGATAGAGAGAGGAATTATCGCCGCGCCCGATGGCGACGGCTCGGCGGCGGCCGGAAATGGGGGCCGGGTCGCCCCCCTGCGCGCGCTGGCGCTCGCGGTGGTGGCAGCCCTGGGCGGGTACGTGGCGGCCACCGTCGTATCGGCCCTGGCGGGTAGCACGATACCTGTCATCGCCGTGCTGCTCGGGCTGGTGCTGTTCGGCGCGCTGAGCCGGATGCGCTCGTTCGCCCCGGACGCGCCCTACGTGGCCTTCGCCGCCGCAATCGCGGGCGTGTCGCTAATGCTGGTCATCGGCCTGGACATCTTTCGCGTCGAGGGTGACATCGACCGGATGAACAGCGTGTTCAAGTTCTACCTGCAGGTCTGGGTCATGCTCGGGATCGCGTCGGCCTACCTGCTGTGGCGCCTCGCATATACCCGCAGACGGAGGGCCAGGGAACCCGGCCGGTGGAGGAAAACGTGGGCAGTTGCGCTAGTGGCGCTGATTGCCGCCGCATCGATCTACCCGCTGCTCGGAACCCGTGACCGACTCGGGGAGAGGTTCGGCGTCCTGCCGATGACCTTGGACGGCACGGCGTACATGCGCGAGACGGTCTACCGGGACCGCAGGGGCGACATAGACCTGGCCGCGGACTACGAAGGGATCACCTGGTTGCAGCAAAACGTAGCGGGCTCCCCTCTCATCTTGGAGGGGCTCACGCCGAACTACCGCTGGGGTGGGAGGATATCGGTTTACACGGGACTGCCCACAATCGTCGGCTGGCAGTGGCACCAGGAGCAGCAGCGCCGAGGATACCGCTGGGCGGTCAGCGACCGGGCCAGGGACGTCGACCAGATATATCGCACCACCAGCCCCTCGGAGGCGCTCTCGCTCATGCGCATGTACAGGGTCGAATACGTGTACGTCGGCCAGCTCGAGCGCCTCTACTATCCCGAAGATGGCCTGAGAAAGTTCGACGAGGGGCTGGACCTGGAAAAGGTCTACCGCAACGAGCAGGTGAAGATATATCGTGTCAAGGATCAGCAGGGGCAGTCGCCGATAGCCGTGGCCCAGTAGGCGCGGCATGTTGAATTGCGAGGCCTAAGGTGAATATAATGGCCGTAGCCATATCCCATTCAGAGGAGAGTAGCATGAGCCAGTGCAGGTGTACGGCGGCTGAGGCCGCGGGAATCACGAAAGACCCGTGGCACACTCAGCCGCATCCCCAGCCAGCGACCCTCGTGACCGTCGATACAGAACCCTATTGTTGGTGAGACCCCCTTTGAGGCCATTCAGAGCTGGATCACCCCTAGCAGCCTCTACTACGCCCGCAACCACTTTCCCATACCTTCTATCGACTCGTCCCGGTGGACCCTCGCGGTCGACGGACGGGTGGCGCACCCCATGGAGAAGGGCCTCTCCGAGCTCCTTGACCTGTCGCGCACTCCATGGTCGCCACCATGGAGTGCGCTGGAAACAACCGCGCCGACCTGGACCCGCCTGTGGGCGGCAACCAGTTCGGGGGCGGCGCCGTGAGCACGGCCATCTGGTCCGGCGTATCGTTGAGCGATGTCCTTGAGCGCGCTGGCGTGGGCGCCGACGCCGTAGAGGTGCTCTTCGAGGGCGCGGACTCCGGCGAGCCCGTGCCCGGCCGGCCACTACCTCTTATCTGCGAAGCCTCCCCATGGACACGGCCCTCGACCCTGATACTATCCTGGCCCACGAGATGAACGGCGAGCGTCTGCCCGAGGATCACGGCCATCCGATAAGGCTGGTTGTCCCCCGGTGGTTCGGCATGGCCTCGGCCAAGTGGCTTCGCCGGATCACGGTGCTCGACCGGCCCTTCGAGGGTTACTTCCAGACGGAGAAGTACGTCTTGAAGTCCGACGGCCTGCCTCCGATGCCGCTGACCGCATGTTCATCAAGTCCCTAATCAGCAGCCCGCGCCACGGCGAGATGTTCACCTTGGGGGAGCACACGGTCATGGGGCTGGCATGGTCGAGGACCGGCGCGGTGAGCCGCGTGGAGCTCAGCGACGACTTCGGCGAGACCTGGCGTCTGGCTGAGCTCGGCGGACTCAATCACCGCCACGTGTGGCGGCAATGGGCTGCGCCGTGGACGCCGGCCGCCGCTGGATATCATACCCTGATGGCGCGGGCCGCCGACGATGTCGGCAACGTCCAGCCGATGGTGGCGGCCTGGAACTCGCTGGGCTATGCCATTAACGGTGTGCGGTCGGTCTGCGTGAACGTGCGCTAACCTCTCCCGGCTGATGGCCTCGGCGAATCGCTCGTGCATGACCGGCCTCCGGCGCGCGGCTGGCTGTACTCACGCTTTGGAGATAGCAGGCCGAGGCAGCGCCCGGCGCCACGCCGCATTGACATGCCCAACCCGCGGGCTTAGAATTTGGAGCAACCACCATGGGGAAAACGCCCGCTGTGGGCGCCGGTGAAAGAGCGTCGGCGGGCAATCAGTCTCATATGCACCGGAGGTAGTCGATGCCAACCAAGGCCTACATATTAATCGAGACGGCGGTGGGCAAGTCTCGCAACGTGGCAGGCGAGCTTCGCAACCTGGCCGGCGTGGAGACAGTGGATCCTGTCACTGGACCCTACGACATCATCGCCGTCGTCGCCGCCCCCGACCTCAACGCGGTGGGAGACCTGGTGACCAGCGAGATCCACACCATTAGCGGCATAGTGCGAACGGTGACCTGTTTGTCCGTCGGCGGCGGCTAGGATTCTGTTACGGACTCCTTGAAGGGACGGGCCACACTCCCTCTCTAACTCCCACCCTGATGGGGGGCGAAACGGCTGGCCGCCGCCGCCCGGCTCACGGAACCCGGCGGGCGTCCCCTTGCGGCCCCCCGCGACTAATCCACACACACCATCCCCATGTCAGCAGGGCCCGGCCGCCGCCTGGCCGCGCGCCCCGCGGAAGGCAACCCTCGATTGAAGCTCGAAACCGCCTTTTCCATCGATACGTCGAGCATCAAGTATGGCGCCGGCGTTACCCGTGAGGCAGGATATGAGATGCGGCGCATGGGCGCGCGGCGGGTCATGGTCGTCACCGACCCACGGCTGTCCGCCTCCGACCCGGTGTCCACGGTCCTCGCCTCGCTCAAGAGGGAAGGAGTCGAGGCCGTGCTTTATGACGAGGTGCGCGTCGAGCCGACAGACGTTTCCTTCAAGGAAGCGATAGTCTTCGCCGAGCAGGGCGCTTTCGACGGCTACGTGGCCGTCGGCGGCGGGTCCGCCATCGACACCGCGAAGGCGGCGAATCTCTACGCCACCTATCCCGCGGATTTCCTCATCTACGTCAATGCGCCCATCGGGGAGGGCCGCCCCGTGCCGGGACCCCTCAGGCCCCTGATCGCCGTGCCGACCACGTCGGGGACGGGCAGCGAGACCACCGGCGTCGCCATCTTCGACCTTCTTGAGATGAAGGCCAAGACCGGCATCGCCCATCGCGCACTCCGGCCCGCTATGGGCCTGGTGGACCCGGAGAACACCCGCACCCTGCCGAAGATGGTGGCCGCCTGCAGCGGCCTGGATGTCCTCTGCCATGGACTGGAGTCGTTTACCGCCCTCCCCTATCACGAGAGAGAGGCACCAGATGGTCCCGGACTGCGGCCCTCTTACCAGGGGTCCAATCCCATCAGCGACGTGTGGTCGACGCGCGCCATCGAGATGTCCTCTCAGAGCATCGTTCGCGCCGTCCACGACCCTGAGGACCACGCGGCGCGAGGCCAGATGCTGCTGGCGGCCACATTTGCAGGTGTGGGGTTCGGCAACGCAGGGTGCCATCTCCCCCACGGGATGTCCTACCCGGTATCGGGGATGGTGCGCCAATATGTCGCCGAGGACTATCCGAAGGATGCGCCGATCGTGCCCCACGGGATGGCGGTCGCCCTCAACGCCCCCGCCGTCTTCCGGTTCACAGCTCCTGCCAACCCTGCCCGCCACCTGCACGCGGCAAGGCTTATGGGCGCGGACGTGTCGGGAGCTGGGCCCGAGGACGCGGGCGACCTCCTGGCCGAGTCCGTCGTCGCTTTGCTCCGCGAGATCGACATGCCCAATGGCCTTGGCGCCGTCGGCTACGGTCCTGGCGACGCGGACGTGCTGGCCTCGGGCACGCTCCCCCAGCACCGAGTCACCAAGCTGTCGCCCCGCCCCGCCACAAAGGAAGCCCTGCGCTGCCTATTCCTCGACTCCATGACTCTGTGGTGATGGTGGGGTCATCATTCCCGCCTCTCGACAACCCGGCCCAGTAGCCCTATCATGGGCCCGCAAGCATAGACGGGTTCATGATTTGCTACGCAGATCTGGTTGCTCATCGATGTATGGCTGGGCCAGCATGGTGAGGAAATGGTGAGTATGTTTGGGGTATTCTCCACATATCGTCTCATTGGGTCGGTGCGGACCTGCCAGCGGAGGGTAGACTGTCTTGCGGGTACATCTCTCGAGACCCATCTCCACTAATATTCCCCACGGAGGGCTGAGCAGTGAAGATCACCGACGTCAAGCCGCTTATCACCCGCGGCGAGAAGAGGAACCTTTTCATCGTCAAGGTCGAGACCGACGAGGGTTACCACGGCTGGGGGGAGTCGGGAGTGATCGGGCGGGAGTTGGCCGTGAAGGGCGCCGTCGAGCACTACCGCGAGTTCCTCGTCGGCAAGGACCCGAGGCGGATCGGCGCACTGTGGCAGGAGATGTATCGAAGCCAGTACTTCGAGGGCGGCCGCGTCCTGACCGGGGCCATATCCGCCATCGACGTCGCGCTCCACGACCTGGTGGCCAAGAGCCTTGGCGTGCCCGTCTATCAGCTACTCGGGGGCGCTCATCGAGACTTCGTACCCTGCTTTACCACATCACACGCGCCTATGGGGCCGGAGATCGTTGAGGATGTCCGGCGGCTCGTGGGCGAGGGATGGCCGGCCATCCGGGTTACCTTCGGCGAGCCGGACACGGGCGACGACGAGAACCTGTTCGAGCCCAGGGAGTCGATCGCACTGACCGCCGAGTGGATGATCAAGATCAGGGAGGAGATAGGGCCGGGACCGGTGTTGGGACTGGAGTACCACCACCGGCTGAGCGTGGCCGAGGCGGCTTCTTTCTGCCAGCGCATGCCCTCCGGCACCCTGGATTTCCTCGAGGAGCCGATCCGCGACGAGACGCCCGCCGCGTACCAGGCCTTGCGGCGGATGACCGACGTGCCATTCGCCATCGGCGAGGAGTTCGCCAGCAAGTGGCAGTTCCTTCCCTACGTCGAGCAGGGTCTCACCAGCTTCGCACGGCTGGATATATGCAACGTGGGCGGGTTCACCGAGGCGATGAAGGTGGCGGGTTGGTGCGAGGCCCACTACATCGACATGATGCCTCACAATCCTCTGGGTCCGATCAGCACCGCTGCGAACCTTCACTTCGCGGCGGCGGCGCCCAACTACGCCTGGCTGGAGGAGCGGACGAAGGACTACGTGTTCGGCCCGGAGATGTTCCCGGAGCAGCCTCAGATCGAGGGCGTCCGTTTCCCGGTGCCCACGGCACCGGGCCTGGGGGTCGAGTTCAACGAAGACATGGTCGGCGCGACATTCGAGTTCTGGGAGGCGGAGCACCTGCACCGCCGCGACGGCTCGTACACCAACTACTAGGTAATCATCTCAATCAGGCGTGGCTGAGTCCGGCCCTGACGGGCCTATGTCGAGCGGACAACCAGCACCGGGCATGACGAGAGGCTAGTTACCCGGTCGGTGACGCTCCCCAGCAGCCATCGCTGCATGGGCGAGCGTCCGTGCGTCGCCATGGCGATCAGGCAGCCTTCGGTCTCCTCGGCGAAATCGACGATAACCTCGGCGGGGTCTCCATACTCGACGAGCTGCTCCACCGAGCCACAACCCTCCTGGCGCAGCTCGTCGGCGATCTCCTACAAGTACTCCTCCGCCAGGACTCTCCCCTGACGGGCCTCGCACTCCGCAGGCGTGTTTCCCTCTGGTTCAGACCCGTCCGTTTCACGTTGCAGGGCGTATACGAGACTCACGCCGACGCTCAGAGCCTTTGCCAGGGAGACCGCAGGCGGCAGGGCGCGCTCGGAGCGCCGGGAGCCGTCCAGAGGGGCGACGATCCAGCCAATCTTGAGGCCGTTTTCGTCGACGCCATCGGTCATGGCCCGGACTATCAGCATCGAGCACGTGGTCCCGCGGAGGACCTTGTCTGTGACGCTGCCCATCAGCCACCGAGTCATGCCTGACCGGCCGCGCGTAGACATGGCGACAAGGGCGTCCTCGTCCGCCTCCGCGATTTTCACGATCTGGGAGGCCGGGTTTCCCATTCGGAAGGACTGGTAGCCCGGACCTTCTCAACCGAGCCGCGGCGACGTCCAGATACTCGAGTACGTCCGAAGTCTTGGGCCAGCTCTGCATGAGGTATCATCGTCCCCTGGGCGAGGTCCCAGTCGCCCAACGGCGGAGGCTCGATAACGCGAAACAGCTCTATTCGGGAGCCCAGGGAGGCGGCCACCAGCCGCGCGTACGGCAATACCTGTTCCGCCAGGGCAGACCCGTCCAGAGGCGCAAGCACTCGCGAGTACATCTATCTGGTCCTTTGCCGATTCCGGGTCTACCTGATCGCCCGTGCATCTCGGAAAAAGCCATTCGGGCTATCTCACGAGGCCGCCGACGGGCTGACAGCCCGGTTCAAGATCGCGCTAGGCGGAGGCGGACCGGAGGCCGGGAAGTGATGCCGCCAGGCCCATAGGACTCTGAGCTCTTACGGCCCAGCGTGTTGTTTCTTGCATGGCCCTGACCTGCTGTATCGTTGCTTATTGAGGAAAATCAGCTGTCCGACGATGTGACCGTGATCCAGAACAGCCTAGTGGACATTGGGCGGGACGACGTGTGGCGATGCCTTGGAGCGAATAAAGGCGCCATCCCTTCGCTTGAAGGCGAGGAGGGAGGCATGATTGCCCTTGGCAGGGAGCTCGTGAGACCCGCCGCAATCTACGGGAGCTTACCGGTCGCGGAGGTGGAGCGAAGCCGCGTACTACTAGACGGCGGGATGGCGCTGGACGGGGCGTTCGTGTCCCACTGCTTCCAGGGCGTCCGGGTGGCCGTTGTAGTGGTGGTCACCATCGGCGACGCCCTGGAAAAGAGGGTCGCCGAGCTCTTTGGACAGGACATGCAGGTAGAGGCCTTCGTGCCGGATGCCGTCGGCACGGCGATGGCGGTTAGCATATTCGACGATGTGGCGGAGCGGATATTCCGGGAGACCACGGACCGTGGCTGACAGACCTGCTTCTGCCTGAGACCTGGCGATAGCTGCTGGGACATAACCGGACAACGAGCGGTCTTCGAGACCGTGCCGGCGGAACAGATCGGCGTGTGGCTGCTTGACTCGTGCGGCATGCTCCCTCAATAGTCCCTGTCCACCGTCATTCCGCTGGGACCGGACCTGAAGATCCACGGCGATCCTGACGAGTCGTTTTGCCGCTACTGCAAGGCGGTTAGATGCCCGATGCGCACAGAGCCGTTCGTGGCCGGCGCGGTCGGAAGTCGGGCGTGAGCTCGACACCGCACGGTACTCGGCGGGTTTGCGACGGAGCCCGAGTATGGCCCTGACAAACCTGGCGGACCGTGGGTTCGACATGGTAGAGTGCCCTACGGACGCCTCGCCTGAGCGTTGCACGGCGGAGGAGCCCGGCCTCTCCGGTCGGGACGATCGAGACGAATGGGAGGTACCTTTGATCCGAGGAGAACGGTATGCCGATGATGACAGGCGGCGAGGCGCTCGCAAGGTCGCTGCACCGCGAGGGCGTGCGAGTGATATTCGGACTGCCCGGCGTGCAGCTCTACCACGCCATGGATGCCCTTCACGGAGAACCCGGCATCCGGTTCATCACCACCCGCCACGAGCAGGCCGCCGCATACATGGCGTACGGCTACTCCCGTGCGGGTGGCGGGATAGGGACCGCGATGGTCGTTCCGGGCCCGGGCCTGCTGAATGCTGCCGCCGCCGTCGGTACCGCCTACGCCGCGTCCTGTCCCCTGCTGCTGGTGTCCGGCCAGATCGAGAGGGAGATGATCAGCCAGGGCCATGGGATGCTTCACGAGGTAGATGACCAGCTCGACGCCATCAAGACCGTCACCAAGTGGGCGTCCCGGGTCCTCGACCCGGCGGACGTGCCCGCGGCGGTCCACGAGGCCTTCGTGCAGCTCAAAACAGGGAGGCCACGGCCCGTGGAGATCGAGATTCCGCCGGAGACCCTGGCGCAGGCCGTCGAGACAGAGCTGCGCGAGCCTGTCCAGGGCGGCGTCCTGGAGCCCCGTCCCGAGGCCGTCGAAGAGGCGGCAAGGGTCCTTGCAACGGCGTCCGATCCCCTTATCATCGCGGGGGGTGGCGCGATAACGTCCGGCGCGTCTGCGCCGCTGCTGAGGGTGGCCGAGCACTTGCAGGCTCCCGTCATCGCCACGGCGGAGGGAAAAGGCGCCGTCTCCGACCGGCACTACCTGTCCCTGGGCATGCCCAACTGGAAGCCCGATTCGCTGCATAAGCTGCTGGAGAGATGCGACGTGATTCTGGCGGTTGGGACGAGGCTGGTCAGGACGAAGCTGAGCGCGGCACAGCGTGTCGTCCAGATCGACGTGGACGCCGACGTGATCGGGAGAATGTACCCCAACACGACAGGAGTCCTGGGTGACTGCCGCCGCTCCCTCGAGGAGATCTTCGGCGCCCTGTCGGCTTCGACGCCGCCACGGTCCAGCCGCCGCCAGGAGCTAGAGGCGTTCAAGGCCGCCAGGTATGACCCGTCCAATCAACTCGAGCCCCAGGGGGCGTATGTGCGGGCCATCCGGGCGGCCATGCCCGACGACGGGTTGTTGATCGAGGGGGTCACGCAGATTGGGTACTATTGCCGCGTCTTCTATCAGGTCTACAGCCCTGGAACATATGTGACCTCGTCGTACTTCGGCAACCTTGGCTATGCCTACCCGACCGCCCTCGGCGCGAAGGTGGCGCAGCCCGGCAGGGCCGTCGTGGCCGTCTCCGGCGATGGAGGGTTCCTGTTCAACTCCCAGGAGCTTGCCACCGCCGTGAAATACGGCATCAACGCGGTCGTGATCGTCTTCAACGACCACGCGTTCGGCAACGTGCTCCGGGACCAGAAAACCGAGTTCGGGGGCCGCACCATCGGCGTGAAGCTCCATAACCCGGACTTTATGAAACTGGCGGAGGCATACGGCGCCAGAGGCGTTAGGGCCCACGGCGCGGAGGAGCTGGAGGCTGCCCTGCGTGAGGCGCTCACGGTCGATGCGCCCACCCTCATCGAGATCCCCGTCTCGATGATGCCGTCGCCGTTTTGAAGCATTGCGCATGCGCTGCACACTAACCGCGCCCGCGCGAATCAACCTGCTCGGTAACCCCTCGGACGCCAACGAGGGTGACTTCGCAACCATTTCGGCCGCCATCGACATTCGGGCCGGGGTCTCGCTGGAACCGGCGGAGGGCCTTGTCCTTGAGGCGGCCGACGGGTTGGACGCGGCCACCGCGGAGATGCGGCTGGAGTTCCGGCGCGAGGAGCATCCCCTCCCCTACGACGGCCGGCTGGACCTGCTCAAGGCCGCGTTCAACCGCCTCCACGACTTCAGCGACGAGTTTCGGTCCAGGTTCGCCTCGGGAGGGGTGCGCGTCACCACCTGGACGGACGTACCGTATCAGAGCGGCCTGGGAGGCTCTTCGCTGCTCGCCATACTGACGCTGGCGGGCCTGCGGGAGTTCTACGGCCTCGACCGACGGGTCCACAACGACTACGTGATCGCCGAGCTCACCCAGCGAGTGGAATCGAAGGAGCTGGGGATCACCTGCGGGTTCGCCGACCGGTACGTGCCCATCTTCGGAGGCATCGCCTACATCGACTATCGCGGCAAGCTGAACCACAGTGCGATCGGCCAGGAGCCATACGCCACCTACGAGCGGCTGGACGAGTGGGTGGAGACCATGCCGCTGGTCCTGGTCTCCACCGGCGTCGAGCGCGACTCCGGGGACGTCCACGGGACGATGCGCCCTCGCTATCTGGAGGAGCATGAGGAGTGGGAGCGTCGGGGCGGGACCATGCCGCCGATGGTCCGCTTCATGAGCGCCGCCTGGGAGACCGCCTGGCGCGGCAAGGCCGCGCTCTTGAAGGGAGACCTCGCGACCGTCGGCGGACTGATAAACGAGAACCACCGGGTCGTGGACCGGATGATGGCATACTGCGGCTTCGAAGACGGGGCTGGCTGGGCCAACAACGTGCTGATCGACGCCGCCCTCGAGAACGGCGCCATCGGCGCCAAGCTGACAGGCGCCGGGAGCGGCGGGTCGGTCTTCGCCCTCACACTGCCTGGCAACGAGAGCCGGGTCGCAAAGGCCTGGGAGAGGAAGCTGGCCGGCGCCGGGCTGGAGTCGGCCCGTATTTCCCGGCCACGGATCTCGCGGCGCGGCCTCGTCATTCAGGTCGGCTGATATGCAAGTCATAATACTCGCCGCGGGAAGGGGCGCTCGCCTGGACCTGCTCACCAGAGACCGCTCCAAGGCCATGCTTCCGGTCCTCGGACTGCCCATCGTCGAACGGATCATGCTCGACCTGGCGGCGCACGGCGTTGAGGAGTTCGTCGTCGTGATCGGGCGTGGCGACCGCCAGATCGTTCGGCACTTTCAAGACCGGTCCGAGCTCGGTTCGAGGGTGAGGCTCGTGACCCAGGACCGTCCCTCCGGGATGGCGGACGCGCTCGCCTGCGCGGCCCCTCTTATCAGCGGCGACTTCGTGCTATCCGCGTGCGACAACCTGGTGCCGAGGACGGATATCGGCCGGCTGATTGAGTTCTGGGATAGCGGATCGTCCCTCGATGCGCTGCTGGCAGTCATGCCCGTCCCGCCGGACATGACTGGCCGTTCCGGTATCGTGGAGTTGGACGGCGACCGGGTGACGAGAATCGTGGAGAAGCCGGCGCCCGGCGAGGCGCCGTCCAATGTTGCTAGTCTGCCGCTGTACTGCTTCTCACAGTCATTCCTGGACTTTCTGCCCGGGGTCTCCGTCTCGAAGCGGGGCGAGCGGGAGCTGCAGGACGCGGTCCAGGCAATGATCGAGCGGGGGGGACGGGTCGGGGGACTCCCGGTCGACCGGCGGCTTACGTTGACGGACCCCGTGGACCTGCTGGCGATCAACATGCACTATCTGGCAGCGTCAGGTCGCGGCGAGTTCCCTTCCCCAGAGGCGGCAGGCCCCGGGACACGGCTGGTCTCGCCGGTATGGGTGGGGGGAGGCACGTCCATCGGCAGGGACTGTGTGATCGGCCCGAACGTCTATGTCGAGGGACCGTGCCGTATAGGGGGCGGCGCAACGGTGCGGGACGCCGTGGTCCTGCGCGGCTCCACCGTGGCCGGTGGCCGGGTCGTCGACCGCCAACTCGTCCTGGGCGAGAGCGTGGTCGCGGAGCTTCCGGGGCGCTAGTCCGCGGCCGCGACGGTCTCTTTGCGGGCCAGGTGGGGATTGAGGTACCGGCCGGTGGCGGAGTGCTCCATCCCGGCGACCTGCTCCGGCGTGCCCTCCGCGATGACGTGGCCGCCCTTGTCGCCGGCGCCTGGGCCGAGGTCGATGATCCAGTCGCCGTTCTTTATGAGATCCAGGTGATGCTCGATCAACACCACCGTGTTGCCGGCGTCCACCAGGCGGTGCAGGACGCGCAGCAGGTGGGAGCAGTCCTCGAACGACAGTCCCGTGGTCGGCTCGTCGAGGATATACAGGGTGTTGCCGGTGGCCCGCTTGGACAGCTCCGTTGATAGCTTAACGCGCTGCGCCTCGCCGCCGCTCAGGTGCGTCGCGGGCTGACCCAGTCTGATGTATCCGAGCCCCACGTCTTGCATCGTCTGGAGCTTGTTCCTGATCTTGGGGATATTGGCGAAGTATGCCAGCGCCTCTGTCACCGTCATGTCCAGCACATCGGCTATGTTCTTGCTCTTGAAGCGAATCTCCAGGGCCTCTCTGCTGTACCGCTTGCCCTTGCACACGTCGCACGGCACGGTGACGTCGGGCAGGAACTGCATCTCGATGCTGTTGTAGCCGTCGCCAGAGCACGCCTCACAGCGGCCACCCTTCACGTTGAACGAGAATCGTCCCGGCTTGTAGCCGCGCGTTCTGGCCTCAGGCACGGTGGCGAACAGCTCCCGTATGGGCGTGAACGTGCCGGTGTAGGTGGCCGGGTTGCTGCGCGGCGTCCGTCCGATCGGCGACTGGTCGATGTTCACGACCTTGTCCACGGCCTCGGTGCCTTCGATGGAATCGCAGTCGCCGGGCCGGTCTTTCGCCCTATAGAATTCCTGCGCCAGTTTCTTGTACAGCACCTCGTAGATCAGGCTGCTCTTGCCCGACCCGGACACGCCGGTAATGCACACGAGCTCGCCGAGCGGAATGTTGACGTCGATGTTCTTGAGATTATTCGTCCGGGCTCCCTTGATGGTGATGGCGCGGCCGTCTCCGGGACGCCTCGAGTCGGGCGTCGGTATCCGCCGGGTCTTGCCCAGATACTGCCCGGTAAGGGACTCCGGGGTCGCGATAATGCTGTCGATCTTGCCGGTGGCCACGATGTGGCCGCCGTGCTCGCCGGCTCCGGGGCCGAGATCGACGATGTGGTCCGCCGCCCTCATGATGGCCTCGTCGTGCTCGACGATCAGCACGGTATTGCCGATGTCCCGCAGCCTCTGGAGGGTCGCGATGAGACGGGAATCGTCCACAGGGTGCAGCCCGACCGACGGCTCGTCGCAGACGTAGAGCACCCCCATCAGCCCCGAGCCGATCTGGGTTGCCAGTCGAATCCGTTGCGCCTCGCCGCCGCTAAGGGTCGATGCCGTGCGCTCCAGCGTCAAGTAGTCCAGGCCGATTTCGTCCAGGAACTTGAGCCGGGACTGGATCTCCTTCAGTATCTGGGAAGCGATGGTCCTCTCCCGCTCGCTGAACGGCTCTCCAGCCTCGGCGAGCTCAGGCCGTGACCGATTGCCAAGCGTCGCCGGACCGTTTTGGCTGATCGCCGGGGGGCCGCCATCGAGGCTGCCGATCCATTCCTGCGCCAGCGCGATGGACTTGTGGGTAACCTGTGTGATGTTCAGCCCGCCGACCGTGACAGCCAGCGCCTCGGGCTTTAGGCGCTGACCCTCGCAGGACGTGCATGGCCTCGAAGCCATGTACCGCTCGATCTCCGACCGGATGTAGTCCGACGCGGTCTCCCGGTAGCGTCGCTCCAGGTTGTTAATTACGCCCTCGAACTTGGTGTTCCACTCGAAGCTGCGCCCCCTCAGGGTCCGGTGCCTCATACGGATACTCTTCCCCTTTGCGCCGTAGAGGATCAGGTCCAGGTGCTCCTTGCTCAGTTCGCCGACCGGGACGCTGGTTGAGAAGCCATACTCCTGTGCGAGAGATTTCAGAAGGCTAGTGAACCAGGGGCTGGACGAGCCTGACCGCGCCCACGGCTGCATGGCGCCATCCCCCAGCGACAGGCTCTTGTCCGGGAGCACCAGGCCGGGGTCCACCTCCAACCTATAGCCAAGTCCAGTGCAGGTGGAGCACGCGCCGTGGGGGTTGTTGAAGCTGAACGTGCGCGGCTCCAGTTCGCCGAGGCTGATGTTGCAGTGGACACAGGAGAACTGCTCGGAGAACAGCTGTTCTCCGCTCTCGGCGTCGGCCACCAGCACCGTGCCGCCGGCCAGTCTCAGGGCGCTCTCCGTCGAGTCGGCGAGCCGGCCCGGGTCCGCGCTGTCGCCGATCACCAGGCGGTCGACCACAACCTCGATGGTGTGCCACTTTTTCTTGTCCAGGTCGAAGGTCTCCGAGAGATCGCGGACCTCGCCGTTGACGCGCACGCGGACGTAGCCAGCCTTGCGCGCCTCCTCGAAGATGTCCTTGTGCTCGCCCTTCCGGCGCCGGACCATGGGCGCCAATATCTGTATGCGGCTGCCGCCTGACATCGCAAGGACGGCGTCGACGATCTGCTGCACCGTCTGCATCTCGACACGCCGGCCGCACTTGTAACAGTGAGGGCGCCCGGCCCTGGCGTAGAGGAGGCGCAGGTAGTCGTAGATCTCGGTGACGGTGCCGACGGTCGAGCGCGGGTTCCTGGCAACGCCCTTCTGGTCGATGGAGATGGCCGGCGAAAGCCCGTCGATGTAGTCGACGTCGGGCTTGTCCATGCGCCCGAGGAACTGCCGGGCATAGGCCGACAGCGACTCGACGTAGCGTCGCCGCCCCTCGGCGTAGACGGTGTCGAAGGCGAGCGAGCTCTTCCCCGAACCCGACACGCCCGTGATGACGACTAGCTTGTTGCGGGGAATCGTGACGTCAATGTTCTTTAGGTTGTGCTCGCGGGCACCCTGGACGACGATGTTTTCCAGCGGCAACACTCACCCTCCGGCGGAACTCAAGATCGGCACGAGGCCGAAGCCCATCCTATCATTCTAGGGTAGGAGGTCGGGGTATGCGCGTCGGGCGGAAAGTGGAGCCCGTGGCACCGCGCTACGCGCGATTCGTCAAATTACCAGGGTAACGCGCTTGGCTCCTGATACCGGCCGGCATATGCCAAACTACGATCCAGTGAGACGCGTAACAGCACGATAGCACAAATGAGCGAGTGGCGTAATCTGGCGACGCTGGGTTCACTTCGCCTCCGATTCTTGTATTGCGCCGACGATATCGCACCCCTTCGAAGATTGTACATTAGATGCCATTTGCGGCGTTCGCGTCTCGCGGGCAGCGCCACTGGCGCATCGGCGGCGTTCGCGCTATACTTATTTACGCTTGGTCGGGCGTTAGCGCGCCTTTGTTTTGCCCGGCATTGCTTGAAGAGGAGATGGAAATTGTCGTTCGTAACGCTTCGGGATGGTGAAGACGGCGAACAGTTGCTCAAGCGGTTCCAGACCTCCATGCAGCGCTCTGGGATCTTGCGTGAGCTGAGGAACCGCCGGTTCTTCAGGTCCAAAGGCGAGCAGACACGGCTCGACAAGGCTCGCAGCCTCCGCCGTCTGCGCCGCCGCACCCGCACCCGCACCCGCTGACCACCGGCCACTCGCGCGTCCACCTGAGCCTCACCCAGAGCGGCCGCCCCGGTCCGTTGGGACCCGCGGTGTGCCAATTACCTCGCTCGATTGGAGGCGCACTGCCCCTCCAGGCACTATGCCCGCAGGCCGCCGCCGGGAGACCTCCCCCATCGATTCCTCGCATATTCCCGTTCGCGTTTCAAAAAACGTAGTTGTGATTACGCTGGTGTAGTAGCCTTCGGGCGCGATACCGGTATTCTACGACGGCGGTACAGGCCAACCAGAGCACTAACGGGATCGGTCGTTCTGTCGTTAAACCCATTGAAACGAATTGCAGCCGGGCATCATCTGACCTTATTAGGGCCGGGCCTACTCGGTTTTGCGGACTCTCCGGACCGGATCTCGTTGCGATTGTTCGCACAGGGGGACCCCAAAGTGATCACTCGCACGCATCTGATTATGGCAATTTCGCTAATCGTTGTTTTCGGGCTTCTGGCCTGTGGGGGCGACAAGCCTGCGGGGGGCACGCCTGCCGAGGCGGCGGCCGCGGCCACTGCGGTCACCCAGACGGTGCAAGTAGCGGCAGACCCACCGACGGCGGTTCCAACGGCGGCGGTCCGACAGGAGCCGGCCCTTGCGGCGAGCCCGACCGAATCAGCCGGCGCGCAGGCGAGCCCCACGTCGGCACAGGCCGCCGTAACGCCGCCCTCGGCGACTCCGACTCCCGCGCCTGCCCCATCGGCGACGCAGGCCAGCGTCCCCGATCCGCGGCCCACGGCCGTGGCTAACGGCGCCGTCCCAAACGCGGACATCGCTTTTCAGACGGACGGCGACGAGACCCTGAGCACCGTGGAGGTCGTCAAGATTCTGCGCCCCTCAGTGGTCCATGTAGCCACCAGCCTGGACGCGGGGATGGGCACGCTGAACCAGCCCGTGCAAGAGGGCGTCGGCACGGGAGTGATCCTTGACGGGGATGGTCACATTCTCACCAACTTCCACGTGGTGGAGGGCGCCCAGCGGATTATCGTCACTCTGGACAGCAAGCTAAGCTTTGAGGCCGAGCTGATCGGCGGGGACCTCAGGACCGACACGGCGGTGATCCGCATCGACGCCGAGGGACTCGTCCCCGCGATGCTGGGAGTGTCGGCGGAGCTCGAGGTGGGCGAGGACGTCATCGCCATCGGCCACGCCCTCGGGTTGCGAGGCGGCCCCACGGTCAGCAAAGGCGTGGTCAGTGCTCTCGGACGCTCCATCGCCACTGGCCCGCAGACCACCATCGTGGACCTGATCCAGACCGACGCCTCCATTAACCCCGGCAACAGCGGCGGCCCCCTGGTAAATGACAGGGCCGAGGTCGTTGGGATACACACAGCCATTATCAAGGAGAGCCAAGGCATCGGCTTCGCCATCAATATCGACGGCGCAAAGATGGTGGCGGAGCAGCTCGTCGCCAAGGGGTATGTGGAACGGGGCTTCATCGGAATCACGCCATTCGATCTCACGCCAGCGCTCATCAGTCAGACCAACCTTGGTCTGCCTATCGATATCGTCGAGGGAGTCATCGTTCTCGACGTTGGGCCGGGGTTCCCGGCGGAGCAAGCCGGTATCCAAATCGGTGACGTTATCGTAGAGATGGCCGGCCAGCCCGTCGTGAACACCGGCCAGCTTTCCATTTTCCTGATGTCTCACCTTCCCGGCGAGGATGTGGAGGTCGGCTTTTACAGAGGCAAGGACAAGATGACGTTGACGGTTACGCTGGCGGAGCGACCGGCGGAGGCGCGATAGGAGACGAATCTTGGATGTCGTCAAAAAGGGCACCCTGGTCTGGTCCGGGGAGCACTGGATCAACTACCTCCGGCGGCCGGGTGAGGGCCGGGACAACGGGATGGTCAGCCTGTACCACACACGGCAGAGCGCCGCGGGAGAGGGGACCGCCGCCTTCATTGACATACCGGGCGACGAGGGCCTCACCGCGCTTTGCACCGACAACCGGGACGTGGCGGAGCTCGTTCTGGAGACGATGATACGTGGCAGGGGCACTCCCTTTGACAGGGACATGCCGGTGGTGGATGCCTGGATCACCCGCGACGGCGACATCAGGAAAAATCCTTCATGGACGGTCCGGTTGGGCGGGCGCGAGATCGTGTCCACGTGGCGGGTCGCCGAGCCGCCGGTGATAATGTACGGCCCCGCGCCGAGCGGCATCGAGAGGATCGAGATATTCTCGGTCCTCTATTTCACCAACGAGGCGTCCATTACGGTGGACGGTCGGGCCGTCTCGGGCGAGCCTTACACGAGGGACATCTGGCGCAGCAGCATCGGCGGAGACCGCAGCTCCAGCGTCTTCGCCCTCGCCGAGACGATCATCCGGGTGGGGTAGGGCTCGACCGCTACTCTACGCCGTCTCGTGGGCAGGCCGGCGCCAGGCCAGCCCCTCCGTCCTACGCATGAACTCGGCGTGAATCGTCGAATTCGAGGCTATCAGCCCGTCGCTGTAGAGTCCCGCCCTCTTGCCGGTGCGGTCGGTGATGACGCCGCCGGCCTCCTCCACCAGCAGCATGCCGGCGACCTGGTCCCACGGCTCGAGCTGGTGGTGGAAGTACAGGTCTGTCAGACCCGCGGCCGCATACGATAATCCCATCGCCGCCGAGCCCATGATGCGCGCCGTCTGCATTCCGGGCCAGATCGAGCCGATGACGTCCAAGCCATTGATCGCGCCCTCGTTGTTGTAGCTCAGGTCCATGCCCAGGATACTGTCGTCGATGGCCGTCTTGCCGGACACCCTTATGCGCTCGCCG